>JAJTFY010000122.1 GCA_021299175.1 Chitinophagaceae bacterium | reverse complement strand
TCCCCCACGGCTGTGTCCCTTTTCCCTCGTCCCTTGTCCCCTGTCCCTCGTCCCTTGTCCCTCATCCCTGGCTGTTATTAACTTTGTTAACAACTAGTGGATAAACCCATCCCCCCAAGCCTTATATTTGTCGCCTGACCAAATCCAAAGAAAGTGAGATTAAAGAGTTTAGAAATCAAGGGGTTCAAGAGTTTTGCGGACAAGACGGTGCTCAATTTTGACGAAGGAATTACTGGAGTAATTGGCCCCAATGGCTGTGGTAAGAGCAATATTGTAGACTCGATCCGCTGGGTGATAGGGGAGCAAAAAATCAGCAACCTGAGGAGTGAGAATCTTGAAAGCCTGGTCTTCAATGGTTCAAAATCAAGGGGCGCCAGTGGTCTGGCAGAAGTGAGCCTCACTTTTGACAATACCAAGAATCTTTTACCTACAGAATTCAACACAGTTACTGTTACAAGGAAGTTTTATAAAAGTGGTGAGAGTGAATACAGGCTGAACGATGTTCAGTGTCGCTTGAAGGATATCCATAACCTTTTCCTGGATACGGGTGTCAGCACAGACAGCTATGCCATCATGGAATTGGGCATGGTTGATGACATCATCAAGGACAAGGAGAACAGCCGCCGGAAAATGCTGGAGCAGGCTGCGGGTATCAGCATCTACAAGACCAGAAAAAAAGAAGCCAAGCTTAAGCTGGACGCAACAGAACAAGATTTGGCCAGAATCGAGGATCTTCTTTTTGAGATCCACAACCAACTTAAAATGCTGGAAAGCCAGGCCAAAAAGGCTGAAAAGTATTTTGAGATCAAAAAAGAATACAAGGTAAAGTCGATCGAATTGGCGAAGGCTGCTTTGGAAGGTTTTAATATTCAGTACCGCGAGCTGACAGAACAACAGCAACAGGAGGCAGACCGCAAGATTGGTGTTGATACAAAGATCACCAATGAAGAAGCTGACTTGGAAAAGGAAAAGCTTCAATTCGTTGAAGAAGAGAAGGCTCTTCAGGTGTTGCAACAATCCTACAATGAACTCATCAATAATATCCGCAGCAAGGAAAACGATAAAAACCTTGCCCAGCAACGCTTGCAATACCTGCGTGAAAAGGAAAAATCCCTGAATGATTTTCTCTCCAAAGCAGGTGGTCAATCAGCAGGATTAGAAGAAAGCATCCAGTTTTCATCCCTTCAAATAACAGAAGAAGAGGCAAAGTTGGTGACGCTTCAATCCAGCATTGATGAGCTCAAATCAAACGTGGATCTGAACAGAAAAGCATTTGATGAGAAGCGTGTTTTGGTGGATGAATTGAGAAGAAAAAATCAATCGGTCCAAAGAAGCCAGTTTGAGGCAGAGAAAAATGTTGCCATCAGGGATACATCCCTAATGAACATTGAGAAGTCCATCAACCATATCAAAGAAGAACAGTCGCAGCGCCAGGCTCAACTGGCCGACTTCACTGTTCAACGAGATGAAAATGCAACTGCATTGGATGGCGAAAAATCCAACCTCGAAACACTGCAAAAGCAGCATGAGGAAGTAAAAGGACAGATCCTTCAAACCCAGTCCAAACTGGAAAACCTCCGTTCTCATCTTGCTGATGAAAACAGAAAATTAGACTCAAAAAAGAACGAGCATGCATTGCTCAAGAGCCTGATTGATAAGATGGAAGGCTATCCGGAGAGTGTCAAGTTTCTGCACAACAATACCGGTTGGAGCCATAGCTCGCCCATTCTTTCTGATATCATTTATGTAAAAGAGGCCTATAGGGCAGCCGTTGAAAACGTGTTGGAGCCCTACCTCAACTATTACGTTGTCAACAACCTTACCGAAGGTCTTCAGGCAGTACACCTGCTCGATGCCAATAAAAAAGGGAAAGCCAATTTCTTCATGCTGGACAAGCTTGATGAAGTCTATGCCTCAAAAAATATCAAGGCTGAAAATATTCCCGGAACTATTCCTGCAACAGATGTTGTGGAATACGACCAACGGTTTGCCAATCTCGTCAAGCATCTGCTGGGCAATGTACTCATTGCTGAAGATGAATCTGCCTTGGAAACTGCTACCGCCAATGTGATTCTTGAAAAGCATGGTAAATATGTGAAAGGGCAGTATTCCCTGACCGGTGGAAGTGTTGGATTATTTGAAGGAAAGAAAATTGGTAGGGCCAAGAATCTTGAAAAGTTGATGGAGGAAATCCTGGTGCAGGAAGAGGTGGTTGCTGTCATCAAAGCTGATATTCAGGCAAGGCACAATGAAGTGCTTGAATACAACAACCAATTGCAGGAAAGGGCAATAGGTGATTCACAGCGAAAAATCCAAGAGCTCACCAACAAGTCTTTTGGTGTCAACAACAGGATTGAATCGCTGAATGCGGCTGAGCAAACGGCGGCAAACAGGGTGAAGGATCTTGAAGCCCAATTGGCACAAGGAAAAGAAAGCATACAGTCGGATAGGGTTAAATTAGATGAAGCAAATAAGGCATTGACAGAATTGTCTACCCAAATTCAACTCGTGGAGACAGATTATGCTGCAGCTGAATTGGCCTATAATGCCATCAATGCACAATATAACGAGTCGAATATCCAGTTCACCAGACAGCAAGCAAAACTTACTGCGGTAAAACAGGAGGCGACCTTTAAAAAGAATCAGCTCGAAGAATTGAAGGTGCAGATCAAGAACAGTACTGTGCAACTTGCTGAAGCATCGACAACAATTGCAGAAACCGCTACTGCACTGCAATTGGTGGAAGATGAATTGGTGGCATTGTATCGCCGCAAGGAAGATGATGGCAAGCTGCTCAATGAAGCTGATCAGGCCTATTATAACAAGCGCAATACCCTCAATGAACGTGAAAGTGAACTGAGGCATCAGGTAAAAGAGAAGGAGCAGATTGATCAGTTGTTGAACATGATCAAGGACAAGATCAATGAACTCCGTTTACAACTGGCTGGCATCAAGGAGCGATTGAATGTTGAGTTCAAGGTGGATATTGACCAGATCCTGGATGAGGCCAGGCTTACGGATGAGCCTTTGGAAGACCTTCAGGCTGATTGTGATAAAATGAAAAAGCGTCTTGAAAATATTGGAGAAGTCAATCCTACTGCGATTGAAGCATTCACTGAAATGAAAAAGCGCTATGAATTCATTGTAGAGCAAAAGAATGATTTGGTCACTGCAAAGGATACGCTGATGCAAACCATCCAGGAGGTGGAGGCCACTGCGAACCAGAAATTCCTCACCACTTTCAATCAGGTAAGAGAGAATTTTCAGCGGGTGTTCAAGGCATTGTTTACTGAAGAAGATACTGCAGACATGATCCTGGAGAATCCGGATGATCTTGCTGAAACGGGCATTGATATTGTGGCCAAGCCTAAAGGCAAAAGGCCAACTTCTATCACACAGCTCAGTGGAGGTGAAAAAACACTTACCGCCACTGCATTGCTTTTTGCCATTTATCTTATCAAGCCTGCACCTTTCTGTATCCTCGATGAGGTTGATGCGCCTTTGGATGATGCCAACGTGGGAAAATTCACCAACATGATCAGGCAATTTAGCAAGGAGTCTCAGTTCATCATTGTCACGCACAACAAGACCACCATGTCTTGTGTTGACGTGATCTATGGTGTTACCATGCAAGAACAGGGCGTGAGCAAGTTGGTGCCTGTGGATTTCAGGAACCTGGGGTAGAAATTATCATTTTCGGAATCTGTTTTTGTTGTTAACTTGCCTCAATGTCAACGGATTTTAACACAGAGACGTACGCCAAGAGTTCAAATATTTTTTTCATTGGCATTGCAGGGACAGGTATGAGTGCCATTGCACAGTATTTGAAAGCTGCCGGTAAAAATATTTCAGGGTCAGACAGACAATTTCAAAAAGATGTTTTCAATGAAAACCGCGCTGCCCTTGAGCGGGAAGGAATCACCTGTTTCGAGCAGGGTGGTGGCGGTGTTTCAGCCGCCATTGATCTTGTGGTGGTTTCAACTGCAATTGAAGACAGCGTTCCCGAAGTACAGGAAGCCAAACGATTGGGCAAGCCCATTGTCAAGCGCAGTGAATTGCTCGCCGAAATTGTGCTAACCAAGAAAACCATTGCCATCGCAGGTACTTCCGGCAAAAGCACCACCTCGGCCATGTTGTATGAAATATTGTTTCATGCAGGCTTGAAGCCATCCATCATTGGTGGTGCTGGACTAACAAGACTGATCCAGGAAGGAAAAATTGGAAATGCAGCTTACGGTGAAGGCGAATGGCTGATCATTGAGGCAGATGAAAGTGATGGCTCCATTGTGCAGTATAGGCCAGAAATTGGTGTTTTGCTGAACATCGATAAAGATCATCAAGACCTTGAAGAGCTGGTCAGGCTTTTCAGCATTTTCAGGACCCATTCTCATCATTTTATTGTCAACCTCTCTCATCCACTCTCAGCAAGCCTTTCAAAGAAATCGATATTTGATTTTGATTGCAATGCTCAATCAACAGCTTACATGAATGCTACAGGCTTTCATCAGAAAGGTTCGATGATTGCCTTTTATGTTGAAGGCCATTCTTTTGTAGTGCACAGCCCAGGAAGGCATACCATGGAGAATGCCATGGCCGCCCTTTCTGTAGCCCATAGTATGGGGATCCAATGGGAACTCTGTGCTGATGCATTGCGCAACTATCAGGGGATCTACAGAAGACACCAGGTGTATGGAGAAAAAAAGGGAGTTATTTTGGTGGATGATTTTGCCCACAATCCGGTGAAATGTGCAAGGTCAATTGAGGCCTGCCAACCGCTTGCCAAAAAATTAATCGCATGGTTTCAACCCCATGGATATGGTCCCACACGCTTTCTGCGCCATGATTTTGTGGAAGAAATCGCAAAAGTCCTTCGCCCTCAAGATGAGATCTGGATGAGTGAAATTTATTATGCAGGTGGAACTGCAGTCAAGGATATCTCTGCCAATGATCTGATTGAAGACCTGAAAGCCAAAGGGGTCAACGCATTTTTTGTTGAGGACCGAAAAGAACTCCTCAATACAATGAGGCCTCATTTTACGCCATCTACCACAGTCTTGTTGATGGGGGCAAGAGATCCATCATTGGGAGATTTTGCAAAGCAGGTTTGGCAGGAGCTTTAAGAAAGG
>JAJTFY010000121.1 GCA_021299175.1 Chitinophagaceae bacterium | reverse complement strand
GCAGAAGTCATTGCCATCAACAATGCCCTGGCAAATGGCGCTGATTTGAGCACCTGTACATTGTATGTGACCCTTGAACCTTGTTCCCATACCGGGAAAACGCCTCCCTGCACCGATTTGATCATACAGCACCGCATTCCCAGGGTGGTCATCGGATCCATGGATCCCAACCCACTGGTATCTGGGGCGAGCATCTTGAGGGAAAAAGGCATTGCTGTTGAGGTTCATTCCTTACCGGAAATAGTGGAAATGAACGATACCTTCAACATCAACCAACAGCTGAAAAGGCCCAAGTATATCCTAAAATCAGCCATTACCCTGAATGGGAAAATAGCAGACAGCGCAGGCAACAGCAAATGGATTTCCAATGAGCAAAGCCGTGACCATGTTCATGAATACATAAGAGCAAAAGCAGATGCAATCCTGACAACAGCGAAAACGGTGATCCGGGACAATGCGACCATGAACATCCGGATCAAGGATCAAAAGGAGGAGGAGCTCAACCTGATTGTTTTTGACAGGAATCTTGACCTACTGAAAAAAGAAAACCATCAGCTTTCTATTTTTTATAAAAGAACCAAATCTGTTATTTACCTGATTACAGAGAACCCTGAAATAACAACGGAATTACCGAATGTTGAAATCATCCACATTCCGATGAACAATGGCATGTTCAACCTGGAAATGCTTCACAAGGAATTGCTGGGAAGAAATATTTGCCAGGTGTTGATTGAAGCAGGGGGTTCAATGAATTCCACCATGATGGAAGCTAAATCAGTGGATGAAATCTATACATTCATATGTCCGCGCATACTCATGGACTTTGCTGCCATCAATCAGTTCAATAGTAGTCACAATCAAACAATGGAGAATGCAGTGAAGCTTCAATTGCTGCATTCCATGACCATAGGAGAAGACATCCTGTTAAGACACAAGGTCATTCACTAAATCTTCATTGTAAAACACGCCCCTGTTTTGATCTTGCCTGAGCGCATCTTCAATGAGCAAGATGCCAACCTCAAGCAATATCCCACTGGCGAAATTGAATGGATTGAATGCAACAGAAACTGCATTTGATTTAATGGTTTGAAGTGCAGCCAATGCATCTTTTAGCCCTTTTGTCGTTTTGATTATTCCAGCATGCTGGCTCAGCAGGTTTTGCACTTGGTTCCTGTTAATGTCAAAACATTCCAAGTTGAAATGTACAGGAACTGGCGATTGAACCTCGGGATTTTTATCCAAGCGTTTTTCAGTTGCGAATTTTGCAAAGGCAATGGCCTCAAGCAATGAATTGGAAGCAAGGCGATTGGCACCATGCAATCCGGTAGAGGCCACCTCTCCTATCGCAAACAGCCCTGAAACATTTGTTTCACCAAATGCATCAACCTTGATGCCGCCGCAAGAATAATGCTGAACAGGCACTACAGGAATCAGCTCTTTTGCGATATCGATATTGAGCAAGGCTTTACACTGGGACTTGATGGCTGGAAAATGTTGATCGATGACTTCGGATGAAAGATGTGTTGCATCCAACCATACACATGTTTCTCCATTTTTATTCATCTCTGTAATGATTGCCCTAGAAACAATATCCCTTGGTGCGAGTTCAAGCCTTTCGTCATAATGATGCATAAATGCTTCACCCTGTTGATTTCTCAACACAGCACCTGCACCCCTGAGTGCTTCTGATACCAGGAAACAAATATTCCCCTCATGAACCAATCCAGTTGGATGAAACTGAACATAGGAAAGGTTTTCAATAGATGCCCCTAATTTTTGGGCCATGAATATACCGTCGCCGGTGGCAACATGTTGATTGGTTGTTTTGGCATATAGCATCCCTACTCCACCAGTTGCCAATACCAGTTTCGAAGTGGTTATTTCGAAAAAACATTTATGCGATTCATCATATACTTGAAGATGAAACAGACCATTGAGATCCTTGATGACATCAACCAATAAAGTATTTTCAAGAATATTGGAATTGTCAGATGCGGTTGCATTTTGCATCAACGCAGCCTGAATGGCATGCCCAGTCTGGTCTTCAGCATGCCAGATGCGGGCTTCACTGTGACCACCCTCCCTGGCCAGATCATAATCATTCGCTTCATTCTTATCAAAACAGGTACCCCATCTGATCAGGTCATTTAACAAAGCCGGCGCTGCCTCCACCACTTTCCTGACAACTTGCCTGTCATTGACATGCGCGCCCGCAACCATGGTATCCTCAACATGTTTTTCAAAATCATCTTCAATCGCATGTACCGCTGCGATTCCCCCCTGTGCCCAATCAGTATTGGTTGTCGACAATGTTGATTTGGCAAGGAGGCAGATGGAAATTTCTCCAGCCTTAAATGCATCAGATTCAGTCAGATAAAGGAAGGTTGACAACCCCCCAATGCCAGACCCCACAATAACAATATCTTGATGCGGATGGATCATCTATATAGAAAGCATATTGTTCAATGCCCTTAAGGCTCCTGCCTGTGTCTTTTCGTTGACATCGATTTCAGGCATCTCGTAATACAAAGTATTGTAGAGTTTTTCGATGGTATTCATTTTCATGTAGGGACACTCAGAGCAGGCGCAGGAATTGGATTCCAATGCTGGCGCAGGAATGATCATCTTGTCGGGAACAGCTTTTCGCATTTGATACAAAATGCCAGCTTCTGTAGCCACAATAAACTTTGACATGGGAGAGACTTGTACATGTTCCAACAGGGCTTTGGTAGACCCTACAAAGCTTGCCTTCTCGAGCAAGGCCGGAAGACACTCAGGGTGTGCAATCAATGAAGCATCAGGATGCTTGTCCATCAAGACCTGCAACTTGTCCAATGAAATATTCTCATGCACAATACAGGCTCCATCCCAGAGGATCAACTCCCTACCTGTGACCTGCTGCACATACATTCCCAAATTTTTATCCGGAGCAAAAATGATGCGTCTATCTTTTGGAATGGCATTGACCACTTCAATAGCATTTGAAGAAGTACAGATATAATCGCTGAGGGCCTTGATTTCAGAACTGCAATTGATATAACTGACCGCGATGGCGTCGGGATATTGGGCTTTAAACGCGATGAAGGCCTCCTCTGGTGCTGAGTCTGCCAAGGAACAGCCTGCGTTCAGGTCCGGCAACAGGACTTTAGCCCTTGGATTCAGTATTTTGGCAGTTTCGGCCATGAAGTGAACACCGCAAAAAACAATGATATCAGCCGATTGTTTTTTAGAGGCCTGTGCAAGCGCCAAACTGTCCCCCACAAAATCCGCAATGGATTGTATGTCTTCATTTACATAATAATGCGCAAGAATAACCGCATTTTTTTCATTTTTCATTTTGAGGATGGCCTCTTTCAAGTCAATACCCTCTGGCACCGACCTGCTCAAATATCCCACACGTGCTATCTCATTTTCAAACAACATCTTACTTGATTTTTAATGATATATCAACAGATTCAACGTGGTGTGTCAAATCACCCATAGAAACAAAATCAATGCCCGTCCGGGCATATTCCATGATGTTGGAGGCATTGATACCCCCGGAGGCTTCTATTTTTTTCCCAGTGTCATTGAGTGATAACAACTCTTGGATTTGGTGGGGCCTGAAATTATCGATCAATATCCTGTCAATCTCCTGAAAATCCTTGGCAATGGTGAACTCCTCTGCATTTTTTACCTCAACAACCAATGGCACTTGACTATTGTTCACTTGTCTGTAGCGCAAACAGGATTCAATGGCGTTTTGGATGCCGCCTGCTGTCTGGATATGATTGTCCTTAATAAGCATCTGATCATACAACCCAAACCGATGATTCACTCCCCCTCCAATGCGGACCGCCCATTTTTCGCAAATCCGGAAATTAGGAGTTGTTTTACGGGTATCCAAAATCTTGACGTCATATGGTGATACCATATTAACCAAATGACGGGTTTTGGTGGCGATACCGCTCATGCGCTGCATGCAATTGAGCATGAGGCGCTCAAGTGTCAAAATGGAATGGATTGAGCCTGATATCTCACCGATACAGGCAACGGATTGCACAGTTTCACCATCCTTTACGCTGAATTCAAACTTCAAGGATGGATCAACCCTGGCACAAATTTTTGATGATAATTCAATTCCGGCTACAATACAATCCTCTTTGATATAGCATAATGCTGTTCCTGTCTGCCCTTTTGCAATGGTTGCCAAACTGGTCAGGTCTCCATCTCCAAAATCTTCCGCAAGCGCTGCATCGATGAACCGATCTATCATCTTACCAAACCAATGCGCATTAAATTCAGTCATACACCAACAGTTTCACAAAGATATAGAATCATCAAGTAGCAGAAAAATTATAGCACTATGCACACTACAAACCTTGGATCCAATTAAAATTTGAATGAATGATGTCCTTCTTGTGTTGTTCAATGTATTCCTTAAAGGCAGTTGCGACAGGGGAAAGCCTTTTTTTACGATGCCAAATAAGATTCCAGGAAGTCTTGATGGGCAATCCTTTGATGGGAATAATCTGCAACTGTTCGTTCTCTAATTCATTTTTCAAGCCAATGACTGGCATGATGGAAAAACCAATACCGGCAATCACAGCTTGTTTAACCGCTTCATTGGAAGTAAGCTGGATTTTCTTTTTTACGGTTATTCTATTTTTCTCGATAAACTTCTCCATGGCCATTCTGGTAGCAGAACCTTCCTCTCGATAGATCAGGGGGAGCTTTTCAATTGTTTGTTTGTTAATCAAATCAGATTGCCAAGATTGATTACCCGCCCCTACAAGGTAAAGTGAGTTAGGCATCAGTTCAATTCTTTGCAAAGCCATATGCTTTGGCAGATCGGAAACCAAAGAAAAATCTGATTGATTTTGCTCAAGTAAATCAAGCACAGTTGCTTTGTTGGACACATCCAAGCGAAGGTCAACATTTTGATTTTTTATCTATAACACTCACTTCATTCATGATGTTTTGTGCTGACTCAGCGATATCCTTCCCAAATTCTGTGATGTAAACTTTTTTATTGATTATTTCAATCAAAGGAACATTGAACTGGCTTTGAAAATTTTTCAGTTGGATAGAGACAGCCGGCTGGGTGAGATGCATAGACTCAGCAGTCTTCGTAATACTTCTTGTCTGAACAATTTTCAGAAATATAGCGAGTTGATTCAACGAATAATTCATAACTATTATTTATGCATTTGATTACAAACATAAATAATAAAACATTATTTAATCCATTCATATCTGCAGCCAAGGGGATTTTATATGATGTTTAAACCCAACATAGTGCAATTCCATTTATGACAATGGTTTTAAGGTTTCCTTTCAAATTGATTATGAAACATTGCTTATTGAAAAGTTTTTAATGAAAAAGGGGATAAATCAGTTTGAAGCTGAAATATCCCCTTTTGTAGCGAGATCGGGAGTTGAACCCGAGACCTTCGGGTTATGAATCCGACGCTCTAACCACCTGAGCTACCTCGCCATGGATGATTTTGGGTGGCAAAAGTAAGCAATGTATTTTTCCTAACAAAAATTAAGGGGGTTTTTACAAGAGCATCATCAACAAAGCTGGATAGGAGGCCCCAGCCAGTCGCTTGATTTCATCTAAACAGCTGGCACAACCATACTGGGCAGTAGCTTTTTTCAGCAATGGCAGGGCTTCTGCCTGCTTGAATTCATTGATCTGAGGCCCTGTCCATTGTTGCTTTTTCAGCAAATAGGGCAAGATAAAGTCAAAGCCCTTTTTCAAGGATTTCCCTGATGCCGTTTTGGCTTGCCAGAGATCGAGCCCAAGCTGTTGAAACCGGGTGGCCAGGCTGCTGTAGGCATTCAAAATAAATACGGAGTAATGCAGGGATGTGGTCCTTTTCATTTCCAAAGGGAATGAACCTTGAGCGTCCATTTCCTTATCTAAACGGCTCATTACTCTTGTGTAGATCGTTTTGATAAGATTGGTATCCCTCATAAATCCTGCATAAGCCAGGAGCTGGGCATCATACCAGACACCATGGTTGTTGGGAGCATTCATTTCTTCTTTTCCTA
>JAJTFY010000120.1 GCA_021299175.1 Chitinophagaceae bacterium | reverse complement strand
TGATTTACGATCAGTAAAATGAATCTTGTTCAACAACATCACTTTTTCAATCCTCACACTGGTCTGGTCCTGGATGGGCTTCTTGTCTGCCAGCAATGCCAACAATACCACCGGAAGATAAATGTAGGAAGTGAACATCACCCTGCGGGCTGCTTTCACATCCATCTCCCTGAACAACCGTATGCACTGCCAAACCATTACAAGGTTGGCCAATGTAACGATGACCATGCTCACCATACCAGACATTCCAAACACCATCGGCAAAACCCCAATCGGCAGCAACAGTACTGAATACAGTATTGCTTGTACCGCTGCATATTTGGTGGGTCCGCCCCTGGAAGGCAACATCCTGAATCCGGCTCTTGTATAATCCTCGTGCGCTACCCAGGCAATGGCCCAAAAATGGGGAAATTGCCAGAAGAACTGCAAGGAGAACAGGATCCATCCGCCAACGCCAAGGTCTGCATCCCCTGCTGCCCATCCTATCAAACAAGGTAGAGCACCAGGAATTGCACCAACCAAAACCGAGATGGAATGAACCTTTTTCAAAGGGGTATAAATAAACCCGTAAAGAAAAAGACTAAAGCCTGATATTCCGGCAGCGGTCCAATTGAACCAAAGACCGATGATGAAGATCCCGAAAACAGCAGCAACAACGGAGAAAGTTGCGGCTTCGTCAACAGTCATTCTTCCTGAAGCAAGTGGCCTTGAGGCTGTTCGCTTCATCATCGCATCGGTATCTTTCTCTGCGATCTGGTTGATGGCATTGGCAGCTCCGGTTACGAGCATACCGCCTGCAAAAAGTAAAAGAACTGATATGATGTCAAACTCAACCCCGGGAACCAACAGGTAACAAACCACTGAAGAGAAAACAACCGTGAAACTCAAGGTGAATTTCATGAGCTGCTGATAATCTTTCAGCTTTGATGATACCATTGATGCTTCCTTTCCCTTCGTTTCTTCCATTTGCATCATTTTATATGTTGCCGCCCGTTTCAGGACGGCCTTTTTTTAGTGCTTCGATTCGTCAGCGCCGATGGGTTCGGTTTGAGGAATAAACTCCCTGCCATCCTTACCATAATCGTATGCCCACCTGTGAACTTCCGGAATATCACCAGGCCAGTTTCCATGACCAGGATTGATAGGGGTTGTCCACTCCAGGGTGTTTGCACCCCAAGGATTGGTTGATGTTACTTTTCTTCCTTTGAAAATAGAATAGAAGAAATTGAAAACAAAAAGGATCTGAACAGCAAACACAACCATCGCAACGGTGCTGATGAAACGGTTCATGTCCTGAAACTGATTGAATGACTGCCAGTTGCTCCAATCGGTGTAACGGCGGGGCATACCAGCCAAACCTGAGTAGTGCATGGGCCAGAAAATCAAATAGGCGCCAACAAGGGTTACCCAGAAATGGATATACGCCATGGTATTGTTGAGATAGCGACCATACATCTTCGGGAACCAGTGGTAAACACCGGCAAACATGCCAAAGAAGGATGCAACACCCATTACAATATGGAAGTGCGCTACAACGAAGTACGTATCATGAAGATGGATATCCAGTGTGGAGTTTCCAAGGAAAATCCCTGTCAAACCACCAGAAATGAAGAGGCTCACAAAACCAATGGAGAACAACATACCGGGGGTAAAGCGGATGTTTCCTTTCCACAGTGTGGTCAGCCAGTTGAATACCTTGATGGCAGAAGGAACCGCAATCAACAGGGTCAACAGTACAAAGAATGCTCCAAGGAAAGGATTCAATCCTGTTACAAACATATGGTGTGCCCAAACAAGGAAGGCGAGAATACAAATCGCAAACAATGAACCAACCATCGCGAGGTAACCAAAGATGGGCTTCCTTGAGTTTACAGAAAGGATCTCTGAAACCATTCCCATTGCAGGAAGAAGGATGATGTATACTTCAGGGTGACCAAGGAACCAGAACAAGTGCTGGAACAGGATGGCAGAACCACCTTCGTTGGGAAGAATTTCTCCTTTCACCACGATTTCTGAGAGATAGAAGCTTGTTCCGAGGTTGCGGTCAAACAAGAGCAATACCGCACCAGACAACAATACCGGGAAAGAAAGTACACCCAGTACCGCAGTAAAGAAGATGGCCCACATGGTAAGTGGCATCCTGGTCATGCAACATCACCACACTGGCCAAAAAGAAGAACCAGTAGCTGAGCATGTTCATGAAGCCAGATGCCATATCCCTTGCTCCAATTTGAAGTGGAATAAGAATGTTGGCAAATGTTCCGCTGAGGCCTGCGGTCAATACAAAGAATACCAGGATGGTTCCATGCATGGTAACCAAGGCGTAATAGAATTCATTGGAAATTCTTCCACCAGCTGCCCATTTTCCGAAAAGGTCCTCAAGCACAGGGAAGGACATTTCAGGATAACCCAACTGAAGGCGGAAAAGCACTGAAAACAAACCACCGATGATGGCCCAGATGATTCCCGTGATCAGGAATTGTTTTCCAATCATTTTGTGGTCTGTACTGAAAACGTACTTGGTCAGAAATGACTCCTCATGATGGTGATCATGGCCATGCGCCTCATGAGAATCATGCGAATGTACTGAAGCTTCCGCTGCGTGTCCGTGTGAAATTGTTTCGCTACTCATTTTTAATCTTTTTTTCTGTGATACTTTATTTCAGTTGGGCCAAGGGTTTAGACATTGTTGCAGTTGCGGCAGCAGCTGTGCTGTCGGCTGCAGGGGCTGCTGGTGCAGCAGCTTCCTGAACAGTGACATACTGTGGCTTTTTAGAAGCCATCCATGCATCATATTCTTCCTGCGTTTCCACTACGATAACACCGCGCATGGAATAGTGACCACTTCCACACATTTGGTCGCAAGAGATTTCATACACGAAATCCTTGTTTCCAGTAATCTTTTTCATTTGCTCGGTAGTATACTTAGGGGTGAACCATAATGTGGTGGGTATACCCGGTACCGCATCCATTTTAAGCCTGAAGTGAACAAGACCCACATCATGGATAACATCCTGCGCGTTGATCACCAGTTGAACCGGCTTTCCAACTACGAGGTGCATTTCAGTAGCCTCGATGTCATCATGGCTGGCACCATCTTCCCAGTCAACACCAAGGGCGTTCCCGTTTGATGCATCTGTAAGGCGGTAATTTTTTCTTCCCAAAACATTGTCTTTGCCTGGGTATCTCATCATCCAGTTGAATTGCTTTCCGGTGATTTCAACAACCTGTGATTCTTTTGGAGCGTCACCGGTAATTTTGAACCAATAGAAAAGACCAAAACCAACGAGGATTGTCAGGAATATCGCGGGGACAACAGTCCACAAAAGCTCGAGTTTATTGTTGTGCGGGAAGAAATAAACAGTGCGCTTTTCAGAGTACTGGTATTTGTAAGCAAACCAAAACAACAAGACCTGGGTCATCAAGAAAACAACGCCAGTAACGATGATCGTCAGCCAAAGCATGTAATCGATTTTCTCTCCATGATCAGAGGCTGCAGGTTGTGCCAGCAAAGTCCTGTCATACAGCAGTTCATTGCACCACCATGCACCAGCCAATCCCAATACCATGAATAGGATGAAAAGGAAGGCATTGATGCGGTTGGATTGCTTGAAAGATTTTTCTTCACCCTTCAACACCGATACATATTCACTTGCTTTCGAGATCTGAAAAATAAGCACGAAAGCCAGTACCAGAATGATTAATATGAAATAACCCGACATGATCTTTACTTATAAGTTGTTAATGAATTTGTTTGTATCATTCGACGAAAGCCTTATGTATGGTGGATTGTACTTTCCTTGATGAAAGGATGGTGCAAGGCAACCAATGGTTTTTTTGACAATCCCTTTCCAACAAAGTGCATGATCAATCCTGCGTACAGAACCAATATACCAAATTCGAACCATCCAAGACTATAATGTTCATGCATCGTTCCTGGCATTACCATCTGATAAAAGTCAACCCAGTGACCCAGGATGATCAGTATGGCAAGGAAGGTCAATGTCGTATAATTCCGCTTGGACCCTCTTCTCATGAGAAGCAAGAATGGAACAGCAAAATTCACAATCAGATTGAGGAAGAAAATCCCCCTGTATGCACCCTGCATCCTTGGCTTGAAGTAAACCGTTTCTTCAGGAATATTGGCATACCAGATCAGCATGAACTGAGAATACCAGAGGTAGGTCCAGAACACAGAAAAGGCAAACATGAACTTACCAAGATCATGCATGTGTTCTTCAGTTACATATTCCAAATAGTCGTGGTTTTTGAGGTAAACCACAAACAACACCACAAGAGACATGCCGGCTACAAATGAACTGACGAAAGTATACCAGCTGTACATGGTAGAATACCAGTGTGCATCAATGCTCATCAACCACAACCAAGGAATGGTTGAACCTACGGTGAGACCAAAGATCACAAGGAAGGCTGCTCCCCATGCTGTGTTTTTTACAATGTATTTAGCCCCTTGCTCACCTTCCATAGGCTGATCTGCTTCTGAAGAAAGCTTTCTCATTTTAGCGCCTACAAAAGACCAAAGGCCAATGGCAATGATGGACCAAACCATAAAGAAAGTAGGATTCAAAAATCCACTCTTGCCTTTCAAAATGGGATCGTGCTCAACATGCTCCTTGTCCAGCCAATGGTAAATATCGTGCCTGTGGCCAAAAACAATGGCAACAAAAACAAGCATGGCCAGGAGGCCAAATACTGGTACCAAACTGGAGATTGCTTCAGGAACGCGACGAAATGCCATTTGCCATCCACCATGCGCAAGCGTTGTTGCACAAATAAAGAACATGCTGGCATTTACAATAAGTAAAAAGAATACACTGTTTTGCAACAAGGAAGCCCAGAACCTGGTCTGCGCCACTTCATCCTTGCTCATTCCGAGGAAAATGATTCCCAGCACAAGTGCCAGCCCACCCACTCCGAGCAGAATGTTCGTCCACTTCTTGTACCCTGCTGAAATCTCAAATTGTTGTTTGATCATCCCTGATTATTTAATGCGTTGGTTATTATTTTCCTTGTTTTGACTTGATATAGGTAATCACCTGCCAGCGTTGTTTGGCTGTCAGTTGTGATGCATAGCTTCCCATGAGGTTCTTTCCAGGCTTTGCAGGATAAGGACCATCACCGTCTTTCCACAATGGACCATTTCCATCGAGCTTGGCGCCATGACAAATACCGCAATTGATCAAATAAAGCCTTTCGGTTTCTTTCATCTGGTCTGCATCCAATGAATCAAAAGGATTGGGCAGTGCGCGCGATGCATAATAGTTGGCTGTATCGCCTGTCTGGTCCATCTCAATATGAACAGGATACTCTTCGCCGCGTTTAACTGTTCCTGCAACAGGGCCTTGGCTGGTACGACCATCGGCAAAAACAGGGTTTGCTGAATAGGTTTCGTATGCACGGCTGTTGGCCATGTCGGGCATATACACCTTTCCTGGGGTCCTTTTTACATCACTGCATCCTATTGCAGCAATCAGCAAAGCTGCCAGTCCACAGAAAACAATAGTTGATCTTTTCATCTCTTTAGTTGTTTTATGATCTCCTCTTTCCCTTCTCCTAAATTATTTAAGCAATGTTCGGTTCCTTGTAAAGCTCTTGCTCCTCGTCGTACTTTCCGATCCACCATCCTTCTTCTGCTACCTGTGTATTGACTTCCTGTGCGCCAACGCTGCCAAGGAAAGACTTGAGTTCTTCTTCGTTTGCTTTCTCGCTGCACTCAATCACCATCACAAAAAGATCGTCAGTTGCACGGGGATGAAAATGATGTCTCTTGAGGAATGGAGCCAACTGACAGATATAACAGAACGTAAGCACCATGCCCACAGCTGCACAAAGCACCGTCAACTCGAATGTGATTGGAATCCAGGCTGGCAAAGCAAAGTTTGGTTTACCACCGATGTTTACCGGCCAGTCCTTGGTGAAAACCCAGGTCATGAAGGTTACGGCTGTGGTTGTTCCAATCATACCAAAAAGAAATCCCGCAGTGTGGATGCTGGTATCCCTGAGTCCCATTGCCTTGTCCAATCCGTGAACTGGAAAAGGAGTGTAAATGTCATGGAATTTATAGCCTGCTTTCCTCACTTTTTCAACAGCGGGGAAAAGAACTTTTTCATCCTCAAAACAGCCTACAACAAATTTTTTCAAAGCCATTTTATACTTTTTACTTTTTGATTGATCAGTGATGTGCCACTTTAACGGTTCCTTCCGCATGGTCGTCATGGTGCATTTCATGAACGAACTCATCCACGTTTTTGCTTTCCAATTCAGCCATTTCATTCTTGAAGCTTTCGCCATTGGTCTTCAATACATACTTGATCTCAGCGATCGCGATGACAGGGAAGTATTTGGCAAAAAGGAAGAAGCAGGTAAAGAATAGACCAAAGGTTCCGACATAGAATCCGATCTCCCAGATGGTAGGTCTGTAATAAATAGACCAGGAAGAAGGAAGATAGTCGCGGTACAGGGATGATACGATGATCACGAAACGCTCGAACCACATACCGATGTTTACAATGATGCTCATGATGAAGGTGAACAATACATTCCTCCTGAGTTTTCTTGACCAGAACAACTGTGGAGAGATTACGTTACAGGTCATCATCAGCCAGTAGCTCCATCCGTAAGGACCGGCAATCCTGTATTTGAAGAAGATGTCTTGCTCAAATGGAACCTGTGAGTACCAGGCCATGAACAACTCTGTGAGATAAGCACAACCTACGATCGAACCAGTTAATACAATTACCTTGTTCATCGCCTCAATATGTCCAAGGGTGATATAATCCTGCAATCCCATTACTTTCCTGAGGATCAGCATCAGGGTTTGCACCATGGCAAAACCAGAGAAGATCGCACCGGCCACGAAATAGGGAGGGAAGATGGTGGTATGCCATCCAGGTACAACTGAAGTGGCGAAGTCAAACGATACAATCGTGTGAACCGATAATACAAGTGGTGTAGAAAGACCTGCAAGTACAAGAGAAAGGCTCTCGTGGCGCTGCCAGTGCTTGGTGCTACCGCTCCAGCCAAAGGAAGCAAGGCCATACAAACGCTTGCGAAGCTTTGTTTTGGCACGGTCCCTGATGGTGGCGAAGTCAGGCAACAAACCTGAATACCAGAACAGGAGGGAAACAGTGAAATAGGTTGAGATCGCGAACACGTCCCACAACAAGGGTGAGTTGAAGTTAGGCCAAAGCGGACCACGTGTATTGGGATAAGGGAGGGTGAAGAATGCCATCCAAACCCTTCCCATGTGGAAGATTGGGAATTGACCGGCACACATTACCGCGAAAATCGTCATGGCCTCTGCTGCACGGTTCACCCCTGTTCTCCAGCCCTGGCGGAAAAGGAGAAGGATGGCTGAAATCAGCGTACCGGCGTGACCGATACCAACCCACCAAACGAAGTTGGTGATGTCCCAACCCCATCCAATGGTACGGTTAACGTTCCACTGTCCGATACCGTAAACCACCTCGCGGTAAACGGAGTATGCGCCAAACATCAACAATGCCACTGAAATGTAGAAGCCAATATACCACAAACGGGTAGGCTTGGCTTCGATCGTGTGCACAATGTCGTGAGTGACCTGACCATAGGTCTTGTTGCCATTTACCAATGGTTCCCTTAACTGTGATTCGTACTTTGTAACACTCATGCGTTGCTCGTTTATGAGATTTCCCTGCTTTCTTTATTAATGTGCTGCTTCTGCTTTCTTTTCTTCCTTGTGTGCGCCTTCCACCTTGTGTTCACCCGCTGCTGCAGGCGATGCTTCATGGTGGGCCTCTTCGGAAACACCTACATGCCTGTCAGTGTTCCTGATTTTTGCGAGGTAGCTGACGTTAGGCAATACATGGATCTGCTCCAGTGTATAGAATACCCTGTTGGTTTGCTCCTCGTTGCGGATCACGCTAACCGGGCTCTTCTTGTCATTTACGTTTCCGAAAACAATGGCATTCGTAGGACAAGCTTGCTGACAGGCGGTTTTGATATCCCACTTGCCATCAGCGCCAGTTTCAAGCGGCCTGTTGGCTTTCTTCGCCTTCAACTTGCCTTCCTGCAAACGCTGCACACAGAAAGAACATTTTTCAATCACACCACGAGACCTTACTGTTACGTCAGGATTCAATACCATCCTGGTGAGATCGTCGTTCATCATCATCACTGAATCATCCAATATATCCTTCTGGTTGTCTGCGAAGCTGTCGGCTCCCATATAATCAGACCAGTTGAAACGCCTTACTTTATAAGGACAGTTGTTGGCACAATAGCGTGTACCGATACAACGGTTATAGGTCATTTGGTTGAGGCCTTCACTGCTGTAGGTCATTTGGTTGAGGCCTTCACTGCTGTGGTTGGTGGCATTCACTGGGCAAACGTTCTCACAAGGAGCGTTGTCACAGTGTTGGCAAAGCATCGGCATGAACACCACGTTCAGGTCATCAAGGTTATCATTGCCTGAATCATCACGGTAGGTAGCAAAATACCTGTCGATGCGGAGCCAATGCATTTCATGGGCACGCATCACTTCAGATTTACCAACAACAGCTACGTTATTTTCTGATGTACAAGCCACAGTACAAGCTCCACAACCGATACAGGAGTTGAGATCGATGCTCATTCCCCACTTCGGACCTGGATAAGGATGGCTTGGATAAAGCGTTCCTTCTGCAGCGTAGTCATTTGTATTCTTAGCATAATCCTCAACAAGCTTGTGCCTGTCGTCTGCCAAAACAGTTGGATTCTTTTTGAAATCAGCCAGAGAGAACTCACGCACCACTTCATCACGGCCTTCGTATTGATTGTGCGTTTGGGTATAGGCGAGTTTGAAGGTTTCATTGATTTTGGCAACACTTACACCTGCTGCGCTGTAGCTGAATGATTTTCCATCGAAACTTACAAGCGGGAAGGCATTCTGACCAACGTTGGCAGCAGCACGTCCTGATTTCTCAGAGCGGCCATAACCAAGGGCCAATGCGATAACATTCTTGTGCATTCCGGGAATGACCAGCACAGGCAACTTCATCTCCTTGCCACCCACCTTCACAGTGATGACAGGCTTGTCTACCTCTACTTCGTAGTTGTCATCCACCAGGATGCCAAGTTCTTTTGCAGTTCCATAAGAGATGATGGCGTAGTTGTCCCAGGTGGCCTTTGTGATAGGGTCAGGCATCTCCTGCAACCATGGGTTGTTGGCTTCCTTACCTGCACCGATGGCCACTTTAGGATAAACAACGATTTCCATTCCCGTGGCAGGTTTTGCAGCGGCAATTGCCGAAGCTGCAGCAGCAAGGGCTGCACCACTATAACTTCCGGCAGCAGCGGCAGCGGGTGTTTCAACCACACCATCCTGCAGGGCTTTGTCCCAAGCAGCTTGTGAGCCGAATCTTCCGAGCCAGTATTGTTTGAAATGATCTCCGTATGAAGTTGCATCTCCAGACCACTTCAACAAGGAAGTCTGGAAAGCCCTTGTCTTGAACAATGGAGCGATGGTAGGCTGGATGAAACTCAGGTAGCCTGATTTCATTTCAGCATCACCCCAGCTTTCAAGGAAATGATGATCGGGAATAGCAAACTTGCAGAGGGATGTGGTTTCATCCTCCCTATCATTGAATGAAACAGAAACGGCCACTTTTGCCAATCCTGATTCAAATTTCTTCGCATCAAAATAATCGTATGCAGGATTCACGCCATGGATCAGCAAAGCGCCGATCTTTCCTTCGTTCATTTCCTGAACCAGCTGGACCATTGCGGCATCATCACCCTGACGCGTATTCAATGTGGTACCCCAATCAATGGTGGTTCCATAAGCACCGAGGAGCTGGTTGATGGCATTGACAACCAATTGAACATTGGCATCATTGCTTCCGCTCACTACAAGCGATGCAGCTCCTGAAGCTTTCAATGAAGCAACAGCCTGGCTAATGCCTTTTTTAAGGCGATCGTCAGTCAATTTTGGAGCAACAACTGCACCACCAAGGGCTGCGTAAATATTCAAGGCCACTGCACCTGCCTCAGAAGGAAGGTGAACGTAGCGGTCATCTGCATTTGCACCAGTGAGGCTGAGCATGCTTTCAAACTGAATGTGCTTGCTCATCTCAGGATTCTTCTGGTTGATCTTCCTGCCTGCAGCGTATTGGCGGGCATATTCAACCGGACTCAACCATGTTCCGAGGAAATCAGCACCAAGGCTAACGATTGTCTTGGCTGCATTGAACTGGTAAGAAGGGATGGCCCTCTTTCCAAAAGATGCGGCATTGGCATTCAGCAAACCGTTGGAAGAAATGGCATCATATTGGATATGACGCGATCCTGGTTGCTTGGCCAAAAATGCAGCAATGATATTTTTGGTGGTAACAGAGCTGATGGTTTCTGTAAGGAGAACGGTTGGTTTTCCACCGGTTCCTGCCATGGCTTCTGCAACCATTTTGTCGAATGCATCGAAAGTACTCACCTCCTTGCCGTTGGCGAGGGGGTAGCGAAGGCGTGCGGTATCATAAACACCCAGCACTGAAGACTGGACGCGTGCAGATGTACCACCATTGGTGATGGTTGAAAGATCATTTCCTTCAATCTTGATTGGCCTGCCATCGCGCACCTTGGCAACAACTGGAATAGCATCGCCATCCAATACATAGGTTGTTGCATAATAATTGGGAACACCTGGAATGATAGAATCAGGCTTATTGAGGTAGGGAATACTCTTTTTTACAGGCATTTCACAGCTTGCGGCTGCAGCTGCAGCGGCGGTGCTGAATCCGAGGTATTTCAAGAAATCCCTGCGGGGAGCCTTTGACTCAAGCAGACCGTTGTCCTGCTCAACAGCAGGAAGATCTTCTGTGAATTCATCCTGGACCCTCTCCTGGAAATTTTCACTGCTCTTCAATTCACCGAAACTCTGCCAATATTTTTTTTGCTTCATAACAGTTCTTAGGTTGTGCTTAGTATGAGATGTTGCTGAGTGCTGATATTAATAGTGACATTTTTGACATTCTGTTCCTCCAATCTTCTCGACAGTCACACTGTCGATCTTCTTGTTCTTCATATCCTCGTGGAACTTCTCATAAATGCTGTAAAACTTGTTCTCTTTAAACTGCACTTTGGATTCTCTGTGACAGTTAACGCACCAGCCCATGCTCAGGTCTGAGAACTGGTAAACCTCATCCATTTTCTGGATCTCACCATGACAGGTCTGGCAGTTTTGCTTTCCTGCGGTAACGTGTTGTGAGTGGTTGAAGTAAACATGGTCAGGAAGATTGTGGATGCGAATCCATTCAATGGGCTTCCCTTTTCCAGTGTAGGCCTTCTTGCCTGGATCCCAACCTGCAAACTGGTAGAGCTTCTGGATTTCAGCAGTTCCATCTACCTTGCTGCCATCTTCCCTGAACAGCTGTGGACCCTTGGCATATTCATTGATACCCATGTGACAATTCATACAAATATTCACCGACGGGATGTTGGCATGCTTGCTGTCCTGCGCTCCGCCATGGCAATACAGACAGTTGATCTGGTTGATGCCGGCGTGAACGGTATGAGAATAAAATATAGGTTGTTCTGGTTGATAATTTTTTGATCTGCCCAGGCCTTGTGCACCTTGGAAAGTCATGTAACCGCCACCAAGGAAAAGCAGGATGGCGAAGATGGCGATATAAGCCTTGTTGCGGTAAAAAGGAATGGGCTCAGCAGTTTGGGCGCCTTCCGCCTCATCAGACATCTTGCGGAGATTGCTGTTCACCTGAAGCAAGATGAGTGCGATAACAGCAAGAATAAGGGTCAAAATACCGTACAAAAGGTTAGCGTCTGATTCGTCTTCAGCAGTTGCTGATGCAGCAGCGTCTGTTGGTGCAGCACCCGCAGCAGCGGCCTTGGCTCCACCAGTGTTGATGTATCCAAGGATGGCATCGATGTCAGCATTCTTCAATTCAGGGAAGGCTGTCATCTGAATCTTGTTGTACTCATTGTACACAGCAACAGCCCTTGGATATCCTTTTTTGATAACCGCAGCACTGTTCCTTACCCAGTCATACAACATGGCCTTGTCGTCCCAGCGGTCTTCCACACCTTTCAGTGCAGGACCAACCAGCTGCTTGTCAATGGCATGACAGGAAGCACATTTTTGGTTGAACAGGGCCTTGCCATCCTGGGCATTGAGCACCAGAGAACCGGACAAAAAGACCAATAAAACGAATGACGAAATGATTTTTTGAAATGCTGTTCTTTTCTGATTCATACCCTCAGTGAATTGTGGTTGAAATGGAACCGGGTCCAATTGATCGCGTGCAAATTTAGCACAGGATTTTAACAATATATCAACATCCTGAAATTTTTTTTGATGCAGTACTGTACTGCGTTTCAAGGGATTGCATTTCGTCCTGTCGTTGAATTGTCACAAAAACGTAAGCTTTGAATGCATTGAAATAATTAAGATTGTGAAAACCGCACCGAATCTCTTTTTTTCTTCTCTTTGCATCATGTTTAACAAATTGCAGCAAAAGTGGAACGTTTCGTCGGGCCAACTGTTTCTGATCCTTTGCACTTTTGCCGTTACAGGTACCACCACTGCATATATCTCAAGGGTGGCCACCTCATGGGTGGGTTTTGATGAAAACACTTTTTGGGCCTGGAAACTGGCCCTCAGGCTTTCCATACTGATCTTCGGATACCAGATCATCATCCTCATCGTATCGTTTTTCTTCGGCCAGTTCAGGTTTTTCTGGAATTATGAGAAAAAAATCTTGCGCAGGCTAGGGCTGATCCAGAAAGAACCCATCAGGCTGGCCATTTTTGCCTCAGGAAAAGGAAGCAATGCCGAAAAAATAATACAATACCTTGAAAACCATCCTGTTGTGTCTGTTTCCTTGATCGTTTGCAACCGGGCTGGCGCAGGAGTCCTGGACATTGCGGCCAGGTATGGCATCAAAACCCTGCTGATTGGAAAGTCACAGTTTGAAAATTCCAATGAATATATTCAAGTACTTAAAAATGAAGGAATTACACATATAGTTTTGGCTGGTTTTCTTTGGAAGATCCCGGAAAACCTTGTAAAAGCCTACAACAATAAGATCGTAAACATCCATCCCGCACTGCTTCCCGCCTTTGGTGGAAAAGGCATGTATGGAGAAAAAGTCCACCAGGCCGTGATTAACGCAGGTGAGAAGAAAAGCGGGATTACCATTCACTTGGTGGACGAG
The DNA here is from genome assembly GCA_021299175.1 of Chitinophagaceae bacterium. GTDB lineage: Bacteria > Bacteroidota > Bacteroidia > Chitinophagales > Chitinophagaceae > Pollutibacter. The sequence goes on along the minus strand of JAJTFY010000120.1, from coordinate 280 downwards.
CATTACGACAATGGCAAGACCCTTTTTCAAGCCACCGTGGAAGTATTGTCAAGCGATAACCCCGATACCTTGGCAGAAAAAATACACGCACTTGAACACGCCCATTACCCAAAGGTGATTACTGAGTGGCTGAAAGTCAAATAGTTAGAATATTTATCGGGCCGTATTAACATTTCTTTGGGCCATTGCAGTCCAAACTTTAGAGCAGCGGTTTTATATTTACAAGATCTGAAACATCATCCGTTTATATCGAATTTTATCTTGCAGGTATTGCTGCTTT
>JAJTFY010000119.1 GCA_021299175.1 Chitinophagaceae bacterium | reverse complement strand
GTACAGGCCAGCCATCATGCCCAGGTATTCCCGCACATACATTTCGTGATAAAGGGGATTCAATTCAGGGAGGTATCCAATCTTTTTTTTGGTGGCGATGGCCTCGCCTTCAACGGGGATGCCACAAACAGTGATTTGTCCCTCATCCGGACGAAGAAACCCAGTGATCATTTTCATGGTGGTGGACTTGCCCGCCCCATTGGGGCCCAAAAATCCAACGATCTCTCCGGCACCCACTTCAAAACTGATGTGGTCTACCGCTTTCTGATCGCCGTATTGTTTGAGGATATGATCAACTTTGATGGACATGCGTTTTGCTTAGTCTTCCACCTCATCGCTGGATGCTGGCAGGTGGTCGTAAGCCCCCTTAAATGCCATCCAACCAAACATCACGAATCCGATCGCGATGGGCAAAAAGATGATGGCAAATATACTCCATTGGATGATGGTATCTGTTGTTGGCACAAGCTTCATCCGCTCAATGGCCGTTTTTAACAAAATGCTGTAGGAATAGACGGCCAGTGCAATCCAAACAAGGCCTAAATATTTTTTGATCGTGTTCATCTTCTTGGTTTATGCGTTTATAGTGTTGTACGGTGCAGGCACTCAGTCAACATCAATCGTTTACTTCAGGGTCAATTTTGTTGGACAGGTAGATGGTACCGATCACAAGGCATACCACTGCAATGGCGATGGGATACCAGAGCCCAACCAAGACATCACCCGCATACAAGGTTCCCAGCAATACGGCGATGAAAGGCGTCATGCCCCCAAACACACCATTTCCCAGGTGATACGGAAGGCTCATGGAAGTATACCTGATTTTTGTGGGGAAAATCTCCACCAAAAATGCTGCGATAGGACCGTATACCATCGTAACAAAAACGATTTGTACAAAGATCAATACCACCATCGTCCAATACCCTTCGTCGGGAAGTTCTTTGGATAGCTTGTCGATGCTCTCTGGTTTTTCAAGACCACTGGCATACAAAGTATCCTTGTGCACCAGCTTTTCAGTAATGCCATTCTGATACAAGCGAACCGTGGTGGTGGTTTGGATGCTGTGGTCCTTTCCGTTGGCAGGAGTGATCACCCGCTCAATCTTTGTTTTCGATTCGTCCAATACAACCTCCTTGGTGGAAGCCACTGCGAGCATCTTGGTATAGATGGGACGATAGGAAATCACCGCCAGGAACAAGCCCGCCATGATGATCCATTTCCTTCCGATTTTGTCGCTGAGGTTACCAAAGAATATGAAAAGCGGTGTGGCAAAGATGATGGCCCAAATCAGGATGGTCCTGGTCTGTTCAAAATCAACTTTACAGGCTGTTTCCAAAAAGGTTTGTGCATAGAACTGGCCTGTATACCAGACCACGCCCTGCCCCATGGTGGCACCGAACAAGGAAAGCAACACCATTTTGAGGTTGCCCTTGTGCATGAGACTCTCCTTGATGGGATTCTTAGAGGTTTTGCCTTCCGCCTTCAACTTGCTGAACAGCGGTGATTCGTGCATCTTTAGCCTGATATAAATGCTCATGCCCACCAGCACAACAGAAAACCAAAACGGTATGCGCCATCCCCAATCTTCAAAGGCTTTGATGGAGTCTGCATCGTTGGGAGCAAGGCTTTTTCGGGTAATCAGGATGATGCCCAGCGACAAGAGCAAACCCAGGGTAGCCGTGGTTTGTATCCAACTGGTATAGTATCCCCTGCGTTCAGCCGGAGAGTGTTCTGCAACATAGGTGGCCGCGCCGCCGTACTCACCTCCCAGGGCAAGGCCCTGGACCAAGCGCAACAACAAAACAATCAAAGGAGCGGCAAATCCAATCGAATCATAGCCTGGCACCAATCCGATGGCAAAAGTTGATCCGCCCATCAGGATCAAGGTCAACAGGAAGGTGTATTTTCTTCCCACCATATCGCCCAGTCTTCCGAAAACCAGTGCACCAAAAGGCCTGACAATAAAGCCGGCTGCAAAGGTTGCAAGGGTAGATAGCAATGCGGCAGTGGGATTGGTCTTGGGGAAAAACTGCGAGGCAATAATGGGGGCAAGGCTACCAAAAATGTAAAAATCGTACCATTCGATCAGCGTACCCACCGAGGAGGCAAATATCACTTTTCTGATCTGTTTTTTTTCTGCAGTTGATTGCATGTCAGGCAATTGTTTTAAGCGGTTAATTTGCTTTCAAGATAAAAATATATCGGGAAGAATCTGTTTTTTTTTAACTTACCAGTCTTAAATTTCAATTGTATTATGAGCTATCCATATCAGATTACATCTTACGAGGGTTACCAGGAAGCATGGAAGAAAAGTGTAGAAGACCCTGAGGGTTTTTGGGGGGAAGTGGCCAGCCATTTCCAGTGGAAGAAGCCCTGGGACAAGGTCCTGGATTGGAATTTCAAAGAGCCTTCCATCAAATGGTTCAGTGGCGCGCAACTCAATATCACAGAAAACTGCATCGACAGACACCTGGTGGACAAGGCCAATCAGCCGGCCATTATCTGGGAGCCAAACGACCCGAATGATCACCACCGCATGATCACCTATGCACAGCTGCATACCAAGGTGAATCAGTTTGCCAACGTATTAAAGAACAACGGTATTAAAAAAGGCGACCGGGTCTGCATTTATATGGGAATGATACCCGAACTGGCCATTGCTGTATTGGGATGTGCAAGGATCGGAGCCATCCATTCTGTCATTTTTGGCGGATTCAGTGCACAAAGCATTGCAGACCGCCTGCAGGATGCCAATGCTGAATTCATCATCACCTGCGATGGTGCCTTCCGCGGAGCCAAGGACATTCCACTCAAAAATGTAATTGATGATGCGTTGATCAGCTGCAAGTTTGTTAAACGCGTCATTGTATATACCCATACCCGTTCAGCAGTGAGCATGATCAAAGGACGTGATGTTTGGTGGGAAGATGAGGTGCGCAAGGTAGAAACCGCTGGCAATCCTGATTGCCCCGCCGAGCCCATGGATGCTGAAGATCCTCTTTTCATCCTCTATACCTCCGGTTCAACCGGAAAGCCAAAAGGTGTGGTGCATACCTGTGGCGGATACATGGTGTATACCAACTATACTTTTGTGAATGTATTCCAATACAAGCCCCAGGAAATCCATTTCTGCACGGCTGATATCGGCTGGATTACAGGCCATTCATATATTGTTTATGGACCGCTCAGTGCAGGCGCTACTTCATTGATGTTTGAAGGCATCCCAACCTTTCCTGATGCAGGCCGGTTCTGGGACATCATCGATAAATTCAAGGTCAATATCCTCTACACCGCCCCTACTGCTATCAGAAGCCTGATGGCTTTCGGTCTGGGACCCTTGCAAAACAAGGACCTCAGCTCGTTAAGGGTATTGGGCACTGTTGGCGAACCCATCAATGAAGAGGCATGGCAATGGTATGATGAACACATCGGAAAAAGAAAATGTCCGATTGTTGACACCTGGTGGCAAACAGAAACGGGTGGTGTATTGATCAGCAACCTGGCTGGCATCACCCCTTCCAAAGCCAGCTATGCAACACTGCCGATCCCCGGCGTACAGCCATTGCTGGTGGATGAAAAGGGCCAGGAAATCACAGAAAACAACGTGACAGGCAACCTTTGCATCAAGTCGCCCTGGCCTGCAACGCTCAGGACCACTTATGGCGACCATGAACGCTGCAGAACGAATTATTTTGCCACTTATGAAAACCTCTATTTCACAGGAGATGGTGCCTACAGGGATGAAAATGGTTACTACAGGATAACCGGAAGGGTGGACGATGTGCTGAATGTAAGCGGACACCGCATTGGTACAGCCGAAGTGGAGAATGCCATCAACATGCATGCCGGTGTTGTGGAAAGTGCCGTTGTGGGCTATCCCCACGATGTAAAGGGACAGGGCATTTATGCATTTGTCATCTACAGTGGAACACATGGCAATGAGGAAATGACACGCCGCGACATCACTGCAACCGTGAGCCGCATCATCGGGCCAATTGCCAAACCGGATAAAATACAACTGGTCCCGGGATTGCCGAAGACCAGGAGTGGAAAGATCATGCGCCGCATCCTCCGCAAGATTGCCGAAAACGAACTGGACAATATCGGAGATACATCAACTCTGCTTGATCCAGCTGTTGTGGAAGAGATCAAGAGGGGGAGGATTTAGAAAGGTTTAGGGAGGTTTAGGGAGGTTTAGGGGGTTGAAGAGGTTGAGGGGGGTTGAACAACTCATTTAATAAATACTTGAATTTCAATTGCTTATAAAATATCGGTCAAATAAAATACAAACGATGCCAAAAAAATAAATAACTTGCGTTTGAATATATTTTTTTCTGAAAAAAGTCGCACTGATACTGCCAGCCCACAATGAAGAGGGAAACATCAGACCGATCTATGAAGAGATCACCGGCTGCATGAATGGATTAAATTACGACTTTAACATTCTTTTTATTGATGATGGCAGCACGGATCATACAATTGCTGCCATACAAGCACTCGCAATACAAGACAACAGGGTTAAGTACGATTGACCATGCAGATGCAGAAATTGTGATCATGATGGATTGCGATCTTCAACATCCACCAGAGTTGATCCCCATGATGCTGAAAGAAAATGAGCGTGGGTATGAGATCGTGAGAACCCACCGCAAAGAGACTGACCATGAAAACTATCTCAAAAAAAAGACCTCTTCACTTTTTTACAGCCTCATTTCGAAATTCTCTGAAATCCGAATTGAAAAAGGATCAGCAGATTTTCGACTGGTGAGTGGGAAAGCACTGGATCAGCTGCGAAGATTCAATGAGATGGATCTTTTTTTCCGAGGCCTGATCAAATGGATGGGATTCAAACAGATAAGCATTGAGTTTCAGCCCAACAAAAGACATCATGGAGAAACGAAATATACATACGTCAAAATGTTCAACCTTGGCCTGAAGGGATTCACTTCCTTCAGTACAAAACCACTGTATTTTTCTGCCTATCTCGGAATCGCTACTTCTATCATCTCTTTGTTGTTTCTGCCTTATGTGCTCACTGCATTGCTCTCAGGGCATACAGTTGCAGGATGGGCTTCTATCATGCTGACCATTGCCTTTTTCGGAGGGTTGAACTTATTGGTATTGGGCATCATAGGTGTTTACCTTGCTAAACTTTTCGTGCAAAACAAATCGAGACCACATTATATCATAAGAAATTCCACCTTATGAAAAACACCATCCTCTTGAGCTTTGATGTGGAAGAGTTCGATATGCCGCTTGAATATGGAAGGCAAATGAGCACCACAGAGCAAATGGCAGTGGGGATGTCCGGACTTCACGCAATATCATCAATCCTGTCGGATAAAAACATTGCTACCACCTTATTCACCACAGCACACTTCGCTGAATATTTTCCCGAACAGATTAAGGAGTTGAGCCAAAAACATGAAATTGCCTCACATACGTATTACCATAGCAAGTTTGAAACCAAAGACCTGAGAGATTCCAAAACCAAACTGGAGGAACTGACTGGAAAAACAATCACCGGATTGAGAATGCCAAGGATGAAGCCTGTTTCGGTTGATGCAGTCAGCGATGCTGGTTATTCCTATGACGCGTCCATTCACCCTACATGGCTGCCAGGCAGATACAACAATCTGCATTTACCTAAAACCTCTTATTTCGACAACGAACTCCTGCGGATTCCTGCATCAGTGAGTCCTAGATTGCGCATTCCTTTGTTCTGGCTGAGCTTTAAAAATTTCCCATTTGAATACTACAAAAAGCTTGCCATCAAAACCCTAAGGAATGATGGAGTACTGAGCCTCTACTTACATCCCTGGGAGTTTGTAGACATCAACGGATACGGACTCCCCCGATACACCAGAAGCATCTGTGGTGATGAACTGATTGAGCGATTGCAAAAACTATTGAAGTTTCTCAAAGAAGAAGGTGAATTCCTTACCATGCAGGAATATGCATCAACGATGATAAAAAGATCATCCGGAAGTTTACGCAAAATCAACATTCCTACTCCGATAGAATAATAATTGATAAGTGATCACCAACCATGCCAATACGCAGGGCAGGGCCTTCAGTGCATAAGGCTTGATCAATGTATTCCTGATGTACGGAGGAAATAAATCGGTTGACGATAAAATGGTCAGCAGGAACAAGAGCATCAACATCCACTTCATCCATTGTGGCCGCTCCTCACCAAAAGCGGCATACCAGATGGCAAATCCTGTAACGGCAATCACATAGGTTGGTGATTCAGCGGAAGTACTGAAGATGACTAGCCCGATCAAGACCTGTGCCAGATAAAATAGCTTGAAACGATTGTCATCATAATGCTTTCTCTTCAACAACGGAAGCAGGGTCAGTACTCCTGCAGGAATAAGAAATAACAGATTCGATAAACTACTGACACCCGTAATTCTTCTTACCATGCCCATTGCAGATATGTCCTGCATGCCATCTGTGAAATTCGTGGAGATGTTTTCCTGATTCTTGCCCAGCAACCGAAGATACCAGTCAACATAAGCATTCAATACAAAGGAAACATCAGCATACAGCATCGGTATACATACCAAGATCCCCATCGTGATAACCATCCATATGGCCATCGAACGATACCTTCCGCTGAAGGGTGTAAAGAGCAGCGCTACAATTCCATACAACTTTACCAAAAATCCCCCCGAAATGAAAATTGCTGCTAAACTTGTCCGCCTGTTCATCGCATGCACAAAAGCAAGTATGATCCAGGAACACAGCATGGGGTTGAACTGCTGGCTCTGGATCGATCCACACATTTCCAACAAGGAAATGGACATGACCATTTGAATGGCATTGCGATCCAGCGGTAATTTTTTTATCGCATAAAACAAAAACAAAGCATTCGCCAAACACCAAAGCACAATACCAATCGCATCTGGTAATACAGCAAAAGGAGCGATGATAAAACTGAAACTGGGGCCGTAATGATTCTGGTACAAATACAATCCCGGATAAAAATCATAGAGATTGGCTTGTCGGATGACATTCAAAAATACATGTTTGTAAATGAGGTAGTTGTTGTATGCTTTGGGGCCCAAACTGTATTTGACAATGGCAAAGGCTGCCGGAAGCAAGAACCATAAAATGTTCAATGCTTTGGGCCAGGCGGCCTTTATCTTTTGAATTGAATTGTTTGCCATTATCGCCATCAGGTTGAAACAAATTTCAGTAAATATGGTTGTATTTGGGACCGCAATCATAAAATTATCTGATATTGCCAAAGACTAAAAGCAATAAAGACTGATTATGGACAGAAACTTTCTGGATGAATACTTTAAAATGGAGCGGGAACACTGGTGGTTCCAGGTCAGGGAAGGTATCATACTCGACCAGTTCAGGTCTTCAGTATACAAAGATGCCCCACTGAATATTTTGAATGTAGGTGCTGCTACAGGCAGGTCCTCAGAAATGCTGGAACCCTTTGGTGTTGTGCAGTCAATTGAATACGATGAACCTTCCTATCGCTTTTGCCATGATGTACTGAAGATGAAAATCGATCAGGGATCAATCACCGCGCTTCCCTACCCTGATGATGCTTTTGATTGTGTTTGTGCCTTTGATGTGGTAGAACATGTGGAGGATCATCAAAAAGCGATAACCGAACTGTTCCGTGTGTGTAAACCGGGAGGAAAAATATTCATCACTGTCCCTGCATTTATGTCGCTCTGGAGCAACCACGATGTTGTCAATCACCACTTCCGTCGTTACCAGAAAAAGCAAATGCTGGATCTTTTTTCAGCAAATGGAGGCCGGCTGCAGAGAAGCACCTATTTTAATTTCTTTTTGTTCACCCCCATTTTCCTGGTGAGGTCACTCCAGAGAATATTCACCCGAAAAAAACAATCAGCGCTGAAACCTGATAATGACATGATTGAATCAGGTTTCATCAATGGTGTTTTTCATTCAATCTTCTCATTTGAAAGATCATTGTTGAAAAAAATCAATTTCCCTTTTGGCGTTTCACTGATGGTGCTGTGGGAAAAAAACCAGATCAAATGAGCCTGTTGCAATGAATTGTTGTGGTTCAGGCTGAAATTGCGTTATTTTGCTTTTTACTATTTGCCTGTTCCATGAATAAATCACTGATTACGCAACCACCATCAGAACGCTCCGAAATCAGGGATGCAGGCCTATTCAAAAAAGCAATGAAATTCATATCATAATGGCAGGAAAATTCGCGTATAAACTGCAACGTTACGGTGCCATTTTCAAAGAATTGAGCAACTGGCCAGAATATCTGGCATTCAAGTTGGGCATTCATCCAGGAAAAGATTTTGTTTTCAAGTTCAAAGACGGACATGTCTTTCGGGTTCCCAAAAAAATGATAGGTCCTTTCAGGGAATGTTTTTTCGATGATCAGTATATGCTTCATTTTGATCATCATGATTTCCCTAAAGCTCCCGTTATTTTTGATGTAGGTGCCAATGTGGGCTATGCAGCACTGTATTTCTTCCGCTGCTTCCCCAATGCTACTGTCCACTCCTTTGAACCCATGCCCTTTCTGCAAGAGGTCATGAAAAAACACAAAGAACAAAATCAGGGCCACGACTGGAAACAGCATCCATTCGGTCTCTGGAAAGAGGATGGCCACATGGATATTTTTACTGATGCTCCTGATGACTTCACTTCCATTTCAGGCATAGCCCATTTTGAAAATGCGGTTCACAAGGTGTCCATTCAGGTGATGGCATTATCAACATTCATCAATGAAAATAAAATTGATACCATAGACCTGCTGAAAATGGATTGCGAAGGAGCAGAGTATGATATTCTTTTCAACCTTCCTGAAAACTATTTCAGCAGGATCAAAAGAATGGCCATGGAAACACACGAGACCCAGCAATACAGAACTGTGGAAATGGCGGAATTTCTGATGGCCAAAGGTTATCAGGTCAAATATGTAACAAGACCCGCTACGCGCACAGGCCATGTCTGGGCCTGGAAATAAACAGGCAATGCAATCATGAAGATCGGATTTGACGCCAAACGACTGTTCAACAATTTCACAGGACTGGGTAACTATTCCCGCTTCGTTCTGGATACTTTACTGGAAGCAGACACATCCGACAACTACTATCTGTACACCCCTAAAATAAAGGATCGGCCAGAAACCAAAAGATACCTGCAGGATCCACGCCTGAAGATCATCACTCCTCCATCCTGGATGAAGCCTTCTCCGCTGGCAGCAGTTTGGCGATCGACCTTGCCAATCCATTCAAAAGAATTTTCATCACTTGATGTCTACCATGGACTGAGTCATGAACTTCCCATGGGTATTCCTGCACAAGTCAAAAGCATCGTAACCATTCACGACCTCATCTTCTTGCGTTATCCCGAATTCTATTCAGGTTTTGATGTGATGATGCACTTTCAAAAAGTGAAACATGCCTGTAGGGTGGCCGACAGGATCATTGCGGTGAGTGAACAAACCGCGAAAGATATCATCCATTTTCTGAAAGCGGAACCTGCAAAAATTAAAGTGATCTATCAGGGATGCCACAGACAATTCCGGAATAAACATACACCTGAAGAAATTGCTGTTGTCAAGGAAAAATATGGTCTGCCAGACAGTTATGTCTTGATGGTGGGAAGCATTGAGTCAAGAAAGAATGCCATCACTTTACTGAAGGCTTTTGCCATGCTGCCCAAGGATGGAAGACCCGGACTGGTACT
>JAJTFY010000118.1 GCA_021299175.1 Chitinophagaceae bacterium | reverse complement strand
TACCGCTGGGAGAATTTGAATCACTAAAAGCGAAAGGCATTCCTACAACCGGCCGCGAAAACTATGGCGGACCCGTGGTTACAGCTGGTGGCCTTGTTTTCATTGGCGCCACTGCTGACGGAAAATTCAGGGCCATCAACAAACGAACAGGTAAAATCCTGCTCGAACTGGACCTTCCTGCTCCGGGCGTAGCCACCCCTTCGGTTTATGCAGTGAATGGAAAACAATATATCGTTATCGCCTGCGGCGGCTCAAAATGGGAAGGCAAATCCAGCGATGCCTATGTGGCGTTTGCGCTGAAGGATGAATAAAAAAGTGCGTTTTTTTCATTCCTGAGGTTCCTCCAATTTCCTTTTACGCCCAATATTCTAAGATTTGCGGAGATAAATAGTCTTATTTGCCGCATTTTTGCGGAGATTATTTTATCTATTCACCGCATTTTTGCGGAAAATGTTACATATATTCACCGCAAAAACAAGCTAAACCTTGGCAAAATACATATACCAATACGAGAACTGGACAGATTTTACTTGGAATGAAACCGAGGTGAACATCCTTTTCGGTGAGGTCCGCAACCTGCAAGGGAAAATATCGGGTCAGATGAATGCGCTTGGATTTTCTTCAAAAGAGGAAGCTGCACTCAATACACTTACGCTTGATATTGTCAAATCATCAGAAATTGAAGGCGAACAGCTCAATTATGATCAAGTCCGTTCATCTATTGCAAGGCGTTTGGGAATAAACAATGCGGGGCTTATCCCTTCCAATAGAAATATTGAAGGTGTTGTTGACATGACGCTCGATGCCACCCAACATTATACAGATCCACTAACAAATGAACGCTTGTTCGGATGGCATGCTGCGCTTTTCCCTACAGGATATAGCGGCCTCTATCAAATAGAAGTGGGGCGCTACCGCACGGGAGAAATGCAAATTGTTTCAGGTGCCATGGGAAAAGAAAAAATTCATTATGAAGCGGTGAGCGCTCAGGACCTGCAAACAGAAATGAATCAATTTCTTGCATGGATCAACAACGACAATTTATTGGATCCTGTTTTAAAGGCGGCCATTGCCCATTTTTGGTTTATCATCATTCATCCTTTTGATGATGGAAATGGAAGGATTGCAAGGGCAATTGCAGACATGTTGCTTGCGCGCGCTGAGAAAAGCACCGAAAGGTTTTACAGCATGTCCAGCCAAATTCTTGCAGAAAGAAAACAATATTATGAAGTGTTGCAAAAAGTTCAACACAGCGATGGTGACATCACCGATTGGCTGGTTTGGTTTTTAAATTGCCTGCAAAAATCTCTTTTACAAACAACAGTAACAGTACAAAAGATATTGTTAAAAGCTTCCTTCTGGAATGCTCACGAAAAAACTGATCTCAACCAGCGCCAGCATCTTATGTTGAATAAACTCTTGGATGGATTTGAGGGTAAATTGAAAACTTCAAAGTGGGCTAAAATTGCCAAATGCTCACCAGATACGGCTTTGCGGGACATCAGGGATTTAATTCACAAAGGAATTCTCCAACAGGAAAAAGAAGGTGGAAGAAGCACCAACTATGAACTGGTTCAAGTAAAACAATAACCCGTTAGTTTAACTATAACATTTCTATAAACCTTTTTCCATCTGCATGTGGTTAACTTGGAGTTTGCAAAACCGCAACCATTCCAAAACACCAAAACAATGTACATGCGTATTTTTTTGATGGCCTCACTGGTTTTTTATTTTGTCAACGCCAAGGCACAATCTATCCCCGCCAATACAGGCAGCAATTTCAAGGCTTCAGATGCGAAAATATTTTTGGATCACCACAACAAGGTGCGTGCTGAAGTGGGCGTAGGAAAACTGAGCTGGAGCAGCGAACTTTCAAATTATGCGCAATCATGGGCCAATGAACTGGCTGCTAAAAAATGCAAGATCAAGCACAGCGAATGTGTTGATGCAAACGGAAGAGTTCTGGGTGAAAATATTTTCTGGGGAAGTTCTTACGCATTCTATGGAACCCTTGATGCCTCCACCTCCTGGTATGAGGAAAAAGCAGATTACAAAGGTGCGCCCATCGGAGAGACAAGAGGAAAAAAAGTAGGTCATTATACCCAAATGGTTTGGAACAGCACCCTTGAAGTGGGAGCAGGCGTGGCCTACTGCCCCAATGGCGGAATCATTGTGGTGGCCAGCTACCATCCCGCAGGAAATATTGTTGGATCGGTTCCGTTTTGAAAAACGCATCACTAGAGCATCCCGCTCAGCATGGACATCATGTCTTGTAATGGTATGGCCATAATCTGGCTTCCCATTGAAAACTGATCTGCACCGGCATATACAACGAATTTCTTTTCTGCTTTGATATCATCAGCGCCAATATGAAATCCTTTGGATACTGCTGGATTGGAACTCCTTTTGATCTCAATAGCCCAGAGCTGCTGGTGGGTAATTTCTATCACAAGGTCTATTTCTGCGCCCTGTGCAGTCCTATAAAAATAAAAGTTGAAATGAGGCGGTGATACCGCAATCAGGTTTTCAATCACAAAGCCTTCCCAACTGCCTCCCACTACGGGATGGCCCAATAAGGAATTGATCTCACCGATATTCAACAAAGCATGGGCAATACCACTGTCCCTAACATAGACCTTGGGCATTTTCACCAGCCGCTTTCCGGCGTTGAAGGCATAAGGCTTCAAGCGCCGGACCAGCAAAAGATCAACCATCAGGTCGAGATAACGGTTTGCCGTTGTCACAGACACATCGATCCCCCTTGCCAAGGCAGACATGTTGATGATTGAACCTTGCTGGTGTGCCAACATCGTCCAGAACCTGCCCAACGTTTCTGCAGGAATGCGCGGCCCGATTTGCTGGACATCCCTTTCGAGATAGGTGCGTATGAAATTTGTCCTCCAGGTCAGGCTCTGCTTCTCATTTTTGGCAAGCAGACTGTCAGGAAATCCTCCACGCAACCAAAGATCATTCAGCCCTGTTGAGCCGCTTGGATTCAATTCCAATAGATTGATGGGATGCAATTCCAGGTAGGCAATCCTTCCCGCCAGCGATTCACCGGATTGCCTCAACAATTCCATTGAAGCGGATCCGAGAAAAAGGAAGAGACCATTTCTTCTGCCCTGCCTCCTTTGTTCATCAATAATTCCCCGAATGGTTGAAAATATTTCGGGTACCCGCTGGATTTCATCCAAAATCAGCAATTTATCCTGGTTTTCATGGTAAAAGGTGGGGAAATCGACCATTTTTGCCTTATCCAGGCTATTTTCCAAATCCAGATACAATACCTTTTCTTTTGGCATAAAGCTTAGGGCAAGGGTAGTTTTGCCCACCTGGCGTGGACCAAGCAGGGCAACTGAAGCGTTATCCATGAGTGCCTCTCCTAAAATTTGTGCCAATCTTCTTTGAATCATCCATGTAAATTTACCACTATTTATTTAATTAACATGGTTAATCTGAAAAAGATCTTGCCCAAATCTTACAGAAGTACATGGTCAAACTCACAAATTTTGATTGTGAAACAAAATTTCACCCAATTGAATGATATTGCAGCAATACAAGTAGAAACCGATGAAAATACTGATTACTGCAGACTGGCACCTCGGGAAGAAACTGCACATGGAGGACTTCGGTCAGGACATGGCCCTATTCCTGGACTGGCTGCTGAAGTACATTGGGGATAATGAAATTGATCACCTGTTGGTGGCCGGGGACATCTTTGACCAGAACAATCCATCCAACGAGGCCACCAAGCAATACTATGATTTTCTGGTACAGTTGCCTGGCAAGGGTTGTAAGGCGATCATCACCTCTGGCAACCACGATTCTCCCTCATTCCTCGATACTCCCTCATCTCTTTTGCATTCGCTTGGAACAACGGTGGTGGGCCGGTTTCCAGGGATGGATCAGGTGGAAAAAATATTGATTCCTGTTGCCAACCGGTCGGGCAAGACCGAAGCCATTGTTGCCGCCATCCCCTTCCTCCAGGACCGTTTCATCCGCCAGGTGGGTGAGAGCGAGGGCATCAAGGAAATCGACATCAAAATCCGGGAGGGCATGCGCAAGGTTTTCAAAGGCATCGGTGATGAAATGAAAAAACGCTTCCCAGATCAATTGCATATCGGCATGGCCCACCTCCATGCCCAAGGCACAAAAGCCAGTGAGGCAGAAAGAGAAATCCAGATCGGCAACGAATTGGGGATTCCGTCTGATGCGCTGGACCAGTTCAATTACCTGGGACTGGGGCATATCCATACCGGACAACCCGTGCTCGAAGGGAAGATCCATTATGCCAGCAGCCCGATTTCACTGGGCTTTTCTGAAAATGTTTACACACACAAGATCATCCAACTGGATATTGAAGGGAACAGTTTCAAACAGACCTTCATCCCCGTTCCAAGGTTCAGGTCGCTTTACCAGGTCAAAGGAACCATGCAGGAAGTGGAGGAGAAACTGGCCTTGTTAACATGCAAATACGACCTTCCGGCCCTGCTTGACCTTTCGATCGATGAACCGACTTTTGATCCAAAGCTCATGCCAAGGATTGAAACATTGAAAAATGAGATGGCTGCGAAGAACCTGAAGGTCGTCAGCCAGCGGGTGATTTTTCGTGATAAATCCAGCAGCAGAAAACTGGGAACCCTGGGCTATAACAGGGTAAATGACCTTCAACCCATCGCCGTTTTTGAAAAGCTCATTGAAGGGCGGGAAGAGAATGATGAAAAAACCGCACTCAAAGACCTTTTCAACACCATTCTTGCTGACGCAACCCAACAACAACCATGAAAATACTCAAGCTGAATTTCAGCAATATCAACTCTCTGAAGGGAGAATTCAGCATCGATTTTGAAAGCCCTGAACTGGCCAGTGCTGGCCTGTTTGCCATTACAGGGCCTACTGGTGCTGGCAAGAGTTCTATCCTCGATGCCATCACACTGGCCTTGTATGGTTATACGGCAAGGTTCCAGGAGATCACGAAAACAACCATTGAGGATGAAAAGGGAATCATCACGAAGGGCACAACCGAATCTTACGCTACCATCACTTTCCAGGTCAATGGCGAAACCTATCGCTCTCAGTGGTCGGCAGGTCTGACCCGCTCCGGGAAGCTGAGTAAAATCCTGTTGAAAGTCAGCAAGCATGAGGATGGTGAATTCAAAGCCATCACAGATAAACTGAAAGATTCAAGGGCGGAGATCATAAGGGTTATTGGCCTTTCGCA
>JAJTFY010000117.1 GCA_021299175.1 Chitinophagaceae bacterium | reverse complement strand
AAAACAGCTTTCTCGTTTTTTAACCAGGTGTCTAATTTTAAAGATAGTTTTTGGGCAATTTTTGCATCCTTTACCACCAGGTTATTGATCTCGCCAATATCCTGCTTAAGATTGTATAATTTGAAAAGAGCCAGTTCAATTTCTTCATGTCCGGGTACATCCAGCCTTTTATCCGGTCCAAATACCGAATCGATATGGTTGGCTAAACGTATCGCCGCATCCAGCAATTTTCTTTTACCAGTGACCGTGTAATAGGCCACAGCTGCTTCAATCATATGGCCAGCACAATACAATTCATGTTTCCTTGGTAGGTCGGCCCACTTCTTCGAAATATCAATTACCGTCCAGTAGGTAAAAAGATACCCATCAGGTTGTTGGGCTGCCACAATCCGTTCAACCAGAGAATCAATAACAGCTTCCAGTTCCTTATCAGGGGTATTAGCTAAAATATAAGAGGCACCTTGAATTGTTTTGTAAACGTCTGAATCACCGGCAACATTCCCCTTGTGTTTACCTTTCTTTTTTCCGGAAGCAACATCAAAATTATCCATTGAAGAGGCACATTCCTTCAAAGCTGACCAGATACCGATCAACCGATTTTTATCGATTTTGGGCTTCCAGAATTTATCGGTAATCATTACATGCTGATAAGAAACCTCTTCAATTTTTTTGAGGGGTAGCTTAATTTGCATGTTATCCTGATATCCTCCTTCTTTTGATTTTACGTTACCAGAAAAAGCAAGCAGAAGCAAGCCTGACATTAAAATAATTATTGTTTTTTGCACAACCTCTGGTTTAAAGATGATGATTTGATTAACGGTCTTTTGACTTAAAAATACAATTTCTTTTTTGTCTTTGTCGTAAGCTTCACTTTAATCAAAAAGGGCCTATTACATTCCAAATATGCTGCAGACCTGTACAATCTACTTCACATAATTTGGATTTTTTTCAGGAAAAACAGCTTTCTCGTTTTTTAACCAGGTGTCTAATTTTAAAGATAGTTTTTGGGCAATTTTTGCATCCTTTACCACCAGGTTATTCATCTCTCCAATATCCTGCTTAAGATTGTATAATTCCTCTTTACCCGTTTCGTACCATCGTATTAATTTCCAATCTCCTTCACGAATTGCAGCACCTGGTGAGCCACCCTGGTTGCCATAGTGAGGATAATGCCAATACAAGGCCCTGTTTTTTATCTTTTTATTCACTAGTAATGGTGCTATATTGACTCCACCGGTATGTTGCTTTGGATGCAATGGAAGTCCTGCTGCCTGCAATAAGGTTGGATAAAAATCATTACTGATGACCGGAACCTGAGAAACACTCCCTGCCCTGGTTATTTCTGGCCATTTGATAATTAAGGGTTCCCTGATACCGCCTTCATACAACCAACCCTTTCCGGCTCTCAATGGCAGGTTAGCAGTTGGATGACCCTCTGATGTTGACAATCCCCCGTTGTCCGAAAAAAATATTATGATCGTGTTATCATAAACACCCTGTTCCTTTAATTTATTTATGACTTTACCGACGGCTTGATCCATCGCTTCCACCATGGCTGCATAGGTAGTATTGCTTTGTACGATTCTTAGCTTCCTTTCCCCTTCTTTGGAAAAAGCATCTAACAAACCAAGCCTAGCTTTTTTTTCTTCATATTTATCAACAAGATCCTTTCTTGCTTTTAAAGGGGTATGTACCGAATAAAATGAAAAGTATACAAAAAAGGGGTGCTCCTTGTTATCAGCAATAAAGCTGCTGGTCTCCTTTGCAAGCCGATCCGGCAAATGTTCCCCCACGGGGCCATCACTTAGCCGGGGATTTTTGTAAGGAGAAAAATAGCTTTTCGGTTGTCCGACATTGTGCCCGCCAAAATTGAAATCAAAACCCTGGTTTTCGGGCCAATAACTTTCCGGACCCAAATGCCATTTACCCGCAAAGCATGTTTTATACCCCGCGGTTTTTAAAGCCTCTGCCAAAGTAAATTCATCCAAGCTTAGGCGGTCCTTATTTAAAGGCGGTATTAGTGGGGTATTGCGGCTCCATTTTACAGGTTGCGTGCGCTCTGCTTCAATAAAATCTGTAATTCCGGTACCAGCGGGATATTTACCTGTAAGGATAGAAGCCCGGGTAGGACTGCAAACAGGACAGGCAGCATAGGCATTGGTGAATATCATTGATTCTTCAGCGAGCTTTTTAATATTGGGAGTTTCATAAAATGAAGTCCCAAATGGTTCTACGTCGGTCCATCCTAAATCATCCACCAGGAAGAAAACAATATTGGGTTTTTTAGCCTGGGCGCGGACATTTGATTGCATGAAAAGCACTGCAAGTAATAATGGCAATGCTGGTTTTAGTTTAATTATCATCATCTTGAATATAAGATTTTAATTCCGGCAAATAGCAAAACACCAACGAATATATCAATCCTATCGAGGCCTGGCTGTTATTGTCAGCTCATTTATGGTTGAATCAGTCCGGACGAGTCCGATAGAATTTTTCGCGGTAACTTTTACATCATATGTTCCCGCAGGCAGTTTGGCAATCCTTTTTCCGGGAAGCTTCCAGGTGCCATCCATGTTATCAACGCCCTTGTAAACCTTGCCTCCTATTTCCACAACCAGGCTTTGCGTCACACTGCCTAGCGTGCCGGTGATGTCTCCCGGTTTTTCGATGCAGGTGACTTTGTTCACGGTGATATCGGGTGGCAGCCTGTCGAATTTGAAGCTACCCAATTGATACGCTATTTTGAAATTACGTGATTCCAGCACCTGCCGAACCCTGGGAATTAGCCGAGCAGCATTCCAATAATAAATGTGATTCAGTACCGAATCAGGAAGGTTAAACCCTTCCAATAAAGGGCCGCGGTGCAAGCCGCTGGTTATCTGATTGGTTTCAAGAACCTTGCGTTCATCCAGGAATTTATCTACTTTGGCTCCTGCTTCAAAAACATCGGAACCGAAAAGGATGCGGTCACGGTATTTGATGTAAAAATCACGGGCTTTGCTAACCGTATAATTTGCCACCTGCCGCTTGTTGTGTGTGAAAGCCAGATCCACAAAAACATTTGGGTTATTATCAAATATTCCTGCCAACTTATCGAAACCCTCGTCATTTTCGAGCATGAAAAGCCCGTGGGCAAAAATAAAGGTGGTTTGGGGATGACTTTTGACAACTGTAATCGCGTCATCTTCAAATTTGGGGAAGGCCGCGCTGTTTCCATTCAAAGTACCCGGGTCTCCGGTATGGAAGCCAATCAGCGGCATGCCTTGCTTTCCGGCCTCAGTAAGGTGTTCATGGATCATTGGTATTTCACTGGAAAGAATCGCACCATGGGGCCACAATTTGAGTCCAACAAATCCCTGTTTTTTAAAGGTTTTTATTTCGTCAACTCCCCACCAAATTCCTTGCGAGGGTATTGTAAAAGCACCCGGAGCAAAAAGGATTCTGTCATCCAGTTTTTCCTTTACATAAACCATGTCATTGCCAGGCATCTGCCGCACACTAGCCGGTCCCGCCTTGTCTCCGTTGTTGTCCTTCACCCAAAATAAGCCCGCCAGTGAAATACTGATGGTGCCGCCCCATTGGTCCATTGAATCAACGGCTTTTGTATAGTTTGTTTTTGAATCCATGTGGGTGTGTATGTCTACACGGGGCATATTGGAAGAAGGGTAAATCACCTGCTGATTTGTATTTTTTTTAATACCAGTCCAGTCATTCCCCATCGTTTCTTTAGAATCAATTGTATTAGATTTTTTAGCATTATCTGATTGTTTTTTTCTTTGCGCAGTAGCGTTCAAGAAGAATATCAGCAGGAGTAAAGGGATAGTATTTTTAAGTCGCATCATCTTTTATATTTCTATCAAGGTAAACAATTTGAAAGAGTAATCATGTTTCTAACAAGTTTCAGCAATATTTAAATTTTATTTACAACTTACCGGATAACAGTTTAAATAAATAATATATCAGAGCTCGTCCAGTTCGCAAAAGCCCCTTGAAAAATCTTGGGGCATTTTGATTTAGGTTGTACATTGGATCATGATTGAACAAAACGCTAAGAAGCTCCAGGAACTGATCAACCATTATAACCTACTCCCCCACCCAGAAGGCGGTTTTTACAGACAGACATATGCCGCTTCGGAACATATACCGATGGACGCATTGCCCGAGAGATTTGATGGCAACCGTTCATTTTCAACGGCCATTTATTTTCTTCTTCCTCATGGCAGTTTTTCCGCTTTCCATCGCATCAAGAGCGATGAGGTCTGGCATTTTTATGAAGGCTGCCCGCTCAACATTCATGTCATTCACCCCAATGGTGACTATGAATGCCTCAAACTGGGCCGAAACATGATGAATGGAGAAAGCTATCAGTTGGTTGTTCCTGCCAACGCCTGGTTTGCTTCAGAACCCGTTGGCGATGCGGGATCATTCGCACTTGTTGGATGTACCGTTGCTCCCGGTTTTGATTTTGCTGATTTTGAACTGGCGGATGCTGGGGAACTTGTAGATCAATACCCCAATCATGCGCAGCTGATTCTGCGTCTTTGCCGTTAAACATACGGTTAACCATACCTGAAAAATGCTTAACTTTTACGAGCAATCATTTGCCTTTAAAAAGCATCTATTCTTCCAACGAAGCCATATTACCATGAACCCATCATTCAAGTCATTCAGCGTTTTCCTGCTGCTCATTTTTGTCCAACAAATATCTATAGCTCAAACCGACGATATCGGCCAGGTTCAACAAATGCCGGGGCATCCGCGAATTTTGTTGATGAAAGGTGAAGAGGCCAATATCAAATCAACCATTGCCAAAGATGCTGTTTGGGCCAATACCCACAAGGCCATTATCGATGAATCAGACAGGCTGATTTCTATTGCACCGGTTCAAAGAATTCAAATAGGAAGACGTCTGTTGGACAAATCAAGGGAGGCCCTGCGCAGGCTCTTTTTCTTGTCTTATGCCTACAGAACAACTGCAGAAAAAAAATACCTGGACAGGGCAGAGAAAGAGATGCTTGCCATTGCAGGATTCAGTGACTGGAACCCTTCTCACTTCCTGGATGTTGCGGAGATGACCATGGCAGTGGCCATTGGTTACGACTGGACACATGATGCTCTTTCCGAATCTTCAAAATCCATCATCAAAGAGGCCATTTTGAAAAAGGGATTGGAACCTTCAATGGAGTCAAAATACAACGGTTGGCTAAAAGCAGAACACAATTGGA
>JAJTFY010000116.1 GCA_021299175.1 Chitinophagaceae bacterium | reverse complement strand
GCAAAACCACCATCTGAAAGACTTTCATAGTTCATCAGGCGGGGCTCACCTTTTGCTGTTGTCAACAAAAGATTGGCAGGAAGAATGGGAACAGAGGAACCGCCGGGGATACATGCTTTCAGCTTTTTACCATTGGCAATGCCTCCACAATATTGATCACTGTAGATGAACTCTTCCAGAGATATGGTCATGTCTATTTCGTAAACACCTGGCTTGTTGATATTACCACAGGCAGAGATCAATTTTGTTCCGGTAGAGCGCCCAACACCAATCTTGGCATATTCTTCTCCACCTATGTTGATGATGGGAACAACGGCAGCAAGTGTTTCGACGTTGTTGACCACGGTTGGACAATCCCACAATCCCTTGATGGCGGGGAACGGAGGCTTGATGCGGGGATTACCGCGCTTTCCTTCCAATGATTCGATCAAGGCCGTTTCTTCACCACAGATGTATGCACCTGCACCGCGTTGCACATAAATCTCACAATCAAACCCTGATCCCAAAATATTTTTACCAAGAAAACCGTTCTGTTTGGCCTCTGCGATGGCTTGTTCAAGGATGCCCACGATCCATGCATATTCACCACGGATATAGATATAGGTCCTGTTGCTTCCCAATGCAAAAGAGGAGACAATCAGTCCTTCAATCAAGAGGTGCGGAATGAATTCCATCAGGTACCTGTCCTTGAATGTTCCTGGCTCTGATTCATCGGCATTGCAGACCAGGTAACGGGGAACACCCTCGGGTTTCGCAAGGAAACTCCATTTCATGCCCGAAGGAAATCCTGCACCACCCCTGCCTCGCAATCCACTTTTCTTCACTTCCTCCACAATGGCGCCCGGCTCCATTTTGAGGGCCTTTTCCACAGCAGCATATCCACCTTCCCTTCTGTAAACCTCGAAGTGACGAATCCCTTCTACATGGGCCTTTGCTAATAATAATTTTGTTGCCATTTTGCTAATGCTTTACTGGTCTTCTATTGTTTGTTTCTGCAGGCTTCGATGATCTCATCCACTCTGGCTTCCGTAAGATGCTCCCTGTAATCAATGCCCATCTGCATCATCGGTGCATAACCACAGGCCCCAAGACATTCCACCGTTTTGAGGGTGAACAGGCCATCAGCAGTGGTTTCACCAACCTTGATGCCCAATTTGGTTTTGATGTATCCAATGATGTCATCACTGCCCTTCAGCATGCAAGGCCCTGTATGGCAAACCTCGAAAACATGTTTGCCAACGGGTTTCAGGTTGTACATGCTGTAAAACGTGGCCACCTCGTATACTTCAATGGGCTCAATGCCAAGCAGGGAGCCAACATAGTCCATGGTTTCAGCACTCAACCATCCACCAAACTCTTCCTGTGCCAAATGCAAAAGAGGAATCAAAGCACTCTTCTGTTTGCCCTCAGGATAGCGGTCGATCATCGACTGCACCTCCTTCAACTTATCTTCTGAAAACTTTACCATTGCTTGTGTTTTGCTTTATGCGTCCATTTCTCCAGCGATCAGGTTAAGACTGCTCAATGTTACGATGGCGTCACTGAGCATGGTATCTTTCACGATCTCTGAATATGCCTGATAATAAATGAAACAAGGCCTGCGGAAATGCAAGCGGTAAGGCGTTCTTCCCCCATCACTAATGAGGTAGAATCCCAACTCTCCATTGCCACCCTCGATGCTTTGGTACACTTCTCCAGCAGGAATTTCTGTTTCTCCCATCACAATCTTGAAATGGTAGATCAGTGCTTCCATTTTGGTATATACATCCGCTTTGGCAGGAAGGTAGTATTCAGGGGCATCGGCATGGTACACATCGGCTTCCGTTCCCTTGAATGCCTGCACTTTCTGGTAAGCCTGGCGGATGATGCTGAGTGATTGCCAGATCTCTTCGTTTCTTACCTGGAAACGGTCATTGTTGTCGCCGGTCGTTCCTACTGGAATGATGAAATCAAAATCCTCATAAGATGAATATGGAGAATGAACGCGCACATCATAGTCTACACCGGCTGCACGTAAGTTTGGACCGGTAAAGCCATAATTCAATGCCCTTTCAGCAGAAATGGCGCCAGTGCCTACCGTCCTTTCAATGAAGATCCTGTTGCGGTTGAAAAGGTTCTCAAACTCCTTCCAAACCTTAGGAAATTCTTCCAGGAATTTCTCGATTTTCTGGAAGGCCACATCAGAAAAATTGCGTTCAAATCCGCCGATCCTGCCCATGTTAGTGGTAAGGCGTGATCCGCATACTTCTTCATAAATTTCGTACACCAACTCACGGTACTGCATCACATAGAGGAATCCTGTATAAGCACCAGTATCCACGCCCACAATGGAGTTGCAAATAAGGTGATCAGAGATACGGGAAAGTTCCATGATGATGACGCGCAGATAGTCTACGCGCTTTGGTGTTTTAACCCCCAATAATTTTTCGCAGGTCAGGTGCCAGCCCATGTTGTTCAATGGGGCGGAACAGTAATTCAACCTGTCGGTCAAGGTAGTGATCTGGTTCAGCGGCCTGCGTTCTGCAAGCTTCTCAAATGCCCTGTGGATATAGCCTACAGTAGAATCCGCCTTGATGATGCGTTCACCATCCATTTCAAGGATATTCTGAAAAACACCATGGGTTGCAGGGTGGGTAGGACCAAGGTTCAGCGTAGTGGTCTGCTTCTCGATGGATCCTTCCGGTAAATGTATATTGCCTTGTTCGAGCATAATTTTGATTGTATTTATCTGCCAAACATTTCGTCGTCCTTGTCAATCCTTGTCTGGTCTTCCAAAGGAAACTCTTTCCTCAACGGGAAATAATCCATCTCATCCACATTCAATACCCTCCTCAGGTCTGGATGTCCAACAAAGTTCACACCAAAGAAATCATAGGTCTCGCGTTCCATCCAGTTGGCCCCACTGAACAGGCCTGTGGCAGTATACACATCAGGCTTTTCAATGGGCACATAAAGTTTCATCCGCAGTCTTATATTTTCTTTCAGGTTGTGTTCAAAAAAGTAAGTGCCTTCAGGTTATGGTCATGCTGAATGGTGAAGCTGAGCATCCCGTAAGACTCTTCCCAGCCCAGTATCTTGTCGCCAAATTGTGCAGCCAGTGTTTCTTTTATCGTCTCGTGCGTGAGGGACATAATTGTTTGTTTTTGTTCCTGCCTTATTGAATGCCGTAGCCATCCAGCAAAGCCTTGTATTGGTCACCGGTTCTTCTTCTGAGTGATTCGTTTTGCACCAGATCCTGAATCTTCAAGACACCATCGATGATGGCTTCAGGCCTTGGAGGACAGCCGGGAACATATACATCCACCGGGATGACCTGGTCAATACCCTGCAGAACAGAATAGGTGTCAAATATTCCACCACTGGAAGCACAGGCACCAACGGCCATCACCCAACGGGGCTCAGCTCAGAACCAAAACGGGACAGGTCGTAATGCGATCCCATGGTGGCCATGAATTCAATACCACAGCATGAGGTTGCGAAAGGCAGTGGCCACATGGAATTCTTCCTTGCCAAACCCACCACCTTGTCCAGGGAAGTAGCAAAAAAGCCTTCTCCCATATGCCCTTCAGGCAGCTGGACCTGGTTGATACCAAGATCGGAACTATCTTTTTGAATCAAGTTGAACCTTACCGGACGCGACATATACAATAGTTTATTTTATTCTTCCCAGTGCAATGCACCTTTTTTGATGATATAGACAAAGCCAGCCAAAAAGAAGCCCACAAACATCACGACGGCCATGAATCCATCCCAACCCAATCCCCGGAAATTTACTGCGTAGGGATAAAAGAAAATTACCTCCACATCAAACAATACAAAAAGAATGGCAACAAGGAAATACTTAATGGCCATGGGCTGGCGGGCATTTCCGAATTGCTCGATACCGCTTTCAAATACCTGAAGTTTGTCTGAGGTTTTGCGTTTGGGCCCCAGGAGCTGTGATCCAAAAATCATCACTGTGACCAACCCTAAGGCAAAAAGGAATTGGATTCCTATGGGAAAATAGTCGCTTGCTCTGCTGATTTCGGGGTTCTGTCCAATGGCTTGCGCTTGCAGGAAAAACGTCCTTATCATGGGTATATATTTCAAGGCGCAAAAATAGGCAAAATCGGTATGTAAAAAGAAAAAGAATCACATAAATACTTATGCATAAATGTATTTTATGACCCTGGATTGGGCATAAAAAAAGGCCAGGGATGGAACCTGGCCTTGGGGGGAAATATGTTGGCTTAGGAATTATTTTTTGGGGGCTGCCAATGCTTTTTGGATGATGTCCCTGTTCTTGATTGCATCTTGATTATTGGGATCTATTTCAATGATCTTGTCCAGGAAGGCGGCTGCCCCGGCAAGGTCCTTCTTGATGTTCGCACTGTAAGAAGCCAGGTACCCGTAAGCGGTGATCAGGGTACTTTTATTCTTTGCCTTCTCTGCTTCAGCAATGGAGATGAATTTTTCACAATCTGCAATGGCCAGGCCTTGCTCCATGGTCGAATCAATGACCGACAATGAACGGAAAGACCAGTAATATCCATATACTTCAGTTGGATAATTGGTCTTGTAGACGGTGAAAATGCTATCGGCCCTTCTGTATTGCGTGGCCTTGAAATTTTCAAAACCGGCATTGTACAAATCAACCTTGCTGAGTTTGGGATTGATGGTCAGGACCTTTGTCAACCATTCGGCAGATTTTGCCGTATTACCGGACTTTTTGAAGAAATCAGCCGCCTTGCGGGTATAATCGACCTTGTTGGTAACTGTAGTGTCTGCCTCAATGGCCTTGGAGAAATAATAATCCACCTTGGCTAGATCCGCCTTCAATTTGGCAGCATTGTATGCAGCAATCACGTAATTGTCAGGATTGATTTGCTCTGGTGTTGCCTTTGAGAAAAAAATCTCCATTTGAGCAAGGGCCTGAACGGAATCTCCCAACTTATCAAAGCTATAGCCTTTCAAACGGAAAAGCCTTGCATCTGCCTTATCACCCTGGGTTTTCAACAAGTTGTCTGCCTTGAGGATAGCATTCTTGAAATCACCGGCAGCGAATTGAAGACTGGCCTCTTCATAATCCAGGGCTGGGCCAGGCTCAGCATGCTCTTTGTACTTGTTGAACATCTCGGTAGCCTTGTTCACATCCCTGGAGTAGTAATAAACATACATGTCATATAAGGCAGGTGCGAATGTTGGGTCATCTGCTACTGCATCATTGAACTTGCCCAGGAAAATATCTTTTTGTTCAAAGCCTTGGGTAAGATAAATTTTACCAATCTTGTACTTTGCCAGGGCAAGCTTAGGATCGATCATCAGTGCATTTTCATAGGATGAGACGGCGCCACCACCGTTCATGAGTTTCCTATACAAATCACCCATGTATACATGAGTCATGGCATCCTTGAATCCCTTCAAAGTTGTTCCCTGTTTCAGTTTTTCGATACCATAAGCTGGATCTCCACCCTCTTCAAGGTTGGCCCTTCCGATGGCAGTAAATATAGATACATCCTTACCCTTGGTCAGTGAAATAGCCGTTTCGAAACGCTGGCGTGCATCGTTGGTCTTTTTCTCTGCCAACTCTGCCTGACCCATGGCGACAAGCAACAATGGATTGCTGCCATTGGCGCCTTCCATTCCTTTTCTCAGCACTTCTTTTGCTCCATTGAGATCTTTCAACTCAAACTGGGCCTGGGCCAACCAATAGATGGCCTCAGCATTGGTGGGAGCAGCAGCCACCACTTTTTCGAGTGTGCCTTTTGCTGACTGGTATCTGTGCATGAAAAGCAAACGCTTTCCATCCTGAACGGTCTGAGAAAACAGTCCAGAAACGGTGATCAAGAGCATTGCTGTAAAGCCCAACTTCATTATACGCATCATATTCTTTTTAAATAGGGTTGTAAATTAATGAATCCTTGCTTTATTCCGTAACATTTGCTTTTCTTATTTGAAGCGCCATCCTGTCCGGCACCAAATAGCCCCTCCGGAAGATCAGTTGGCCCTTTTCATGGGTCAGGAAGTTCACGAACCCCTTGCCCAATCCGGCATAGTTTTCCTTTAGGATATAGTGAAGCCCGCGATTGAGCGGATATCTTTTCATGGCCATGTTGGCCTGGTAAGGCCTTACATAAACTTCCTCTGTACAATTGGCACACTGCAGGGCTGCCAGCCTTACCTTTTTCTGGAAGGTCATTTGAGCAGGATCCTCCCGGTTGCCAATCCAGCTGACACCTATAAAACCAATGGCATTGGGGTTTGAAGCCACATAATTGATGACCCCTTCGGAGTTTCTGGCGGCCATGACATTTCCTTTCATGGACTGTCCGCGCAACACAGAATCAATAAGGAACCTCACGGTACTGGTTGCCTTCAGGCCATCCATCACCAGTTCATATTTGTAACCACTGGTACCATTGAGCATACCACGAATATCAGCAACAGAAAAAAGGGAATCCTTCGCTTTGTTGTTGGTGATGACGGCAATGGCATCTGTGGCAATCCTGCCATGCATCGGGATGAACGAGAGGGTGTCTTTGTAAAAAGGCGCTTCATCCTCCGTCAGTCCGCGGGTGATGATGATCATGCGTGTGCTGTCATTGAGCATGTCCTTCAGGCAATCCGCTTCGGGCTTGTAATGCGGGATGATCCTGGCTTTTGGATTCAGGGACATGAATACCTTGATCTGTGAGTCGATGATGGGCGCAAAGGATTCGTCTACACTGATGTGGATGGTGCCGCTGTTGATGGTATCATCCCCTGCAATGACTTTTGCCTTTTTTTTGTTGGGATTGCAGGATGCAGCCAACAGGACAAAAGCCATCAGTGTAAAGGCCCTCAACAATATGGTGGAATTGAATTTCATCGTTGTTTTGTTGCAAAAAAGCCCCTGTAAAGCCTGAACACACCGTAGCATACGCAGGCAATCCCGAAGATGGTGGAGAGCAGGGAATCAACAATCAGCTTTCCTCCCAGGTACTTGCCCGCCAAAAAAAACACACCAGCGCCCAGCCACAAAACGCCTGCAGCAAAGTCATACACCACCTTGAAGTTGGATTGCCTTTTTTCTTCTCTGTCGCGAAATGAATTTGTATCCATGGAATGCAATTTAGTGAAATTACCCATCTGAATACAATGACGCAGGTGCAGGAAAATTCCACAACATATCTTTGTAAAAAAATTCCAATGAAAGTGTTGATGGTTTGCCTGGGTAATATTTGCAGGAGCCCGATTGCAGAAGGTGTGCTGCAACAAAAAGTGAAGCAGCTGGGCTTGGATTGGGAGGTAGAGAGTGCCGGAACCAACGGTTACCACAATGGTGAACGCCCTCACGAGATGTCGCAGATGGTTTCCAAATTGAATGGCATTGACATATCCGGCCAAAGATCTAGGCCCTTCAGGGCAGAGGATTTTGAACAGTATGACCTGATCATTCCAATGGCTGCTGATGTTTGGCGTGAGATGAAATATATCGCAGGCAAAAAATACAATGCAGAAAAAGTGGAGCTTCTGCTCAATTACTCTTTTCCAAAAACG
Source organism: Chitinophagaceae bacterium (assembly GCA_021299175.1). Classification (GTDB taxonomy): domain Bacteria; phylum Bacteroidota; class Bacteroidia; order Chitinophagales; family Chitinophagaceae; genus Pollutibacter. The sequence goes on along the minus strand of JAJTFY010000116.1, from coordinate 1,134 downwards.
GATCTTGATGTGCCTGATCCATGGGGCAGGTCCGTGGCGGCCTTTCATGAAGTGTTCAATCTCATCGACCATGCCTGTGATGCATTGATCGAACAATACCAATCCACAAAACAGCCTTAACTTCGCAGCATGAAACCATCGATCCCCCAAGGTACGCGTGACTTTTCAGCAGCGGTGTTGAGAAAAAGGAATTTCATCCTTCAAACCATCCGTGGTGTTTTTGAAACCTATGGTTTTGAACCGCTGGAAACGCCTGCCATGGAAAACACTGAAACCCTGATGGGGAAATATGGAGAAGAAGGCGATAAACTGATTTTCAAGATCCTCAATAACGGATTGAACAACCCAGACAAAAGAGAAGCCGTGATCCAGGATTTCAATGCCGTCCTTGAGGGCAAGACCAACAAGGGCATTACAGAAAGGGCACTGCGCTATGATCTTACCATTCCCTTTGCACGCTACGTTGCCATGAATCAAGGCCAATTGACTTTCCCCTTCAAACGCTACCAGATGCAACCTGTCTGGAGGGCAGACAGGCCCCAACGTGGCCGCTACCGAGAGTTCTGGCAATGCGATGCTGATGTGGCAGGAAGCGCAGCGCTGCTCCATGAAGTTGAACTTTCCCTGATCTATACCAATGTTTTCAACAAGCTGAACGTCCCTGTTGAAATCCACATCAACAACAGAAAAATACTGGGTGCATTGGCCGCCGTCTGTGGCGGTGAAGACATGATGATGGACATCACCATTGCCATTGACAAGCTTGACAAGATTGGCATGGAAAAAGTGAAAGATGAACTCATTGGCAAAGGTCTTTCCATGGAACAGGTGGATGCTGTTGAATCGTTCATTTCTATTGCAGGAAGCGATGAAGAAAAACTCCAGCAGCTGGAAGACATGTTCAGCCATCTTCCCCTAGGCAAAGAGGGGATCAATGAATTGCGGACCATACTTGGTTCTTTCAATGCAATCCAAGGCAATGGATCTTCTAATGCCCAACTGCAGGTAGACCTTTCCCTTGCGCGTGGACTCAACTACTATACCGGAACAATTTTTGAAGTAAAGGCATTGGGTGTACAAATGGGCAGCATTGGCGGGGGCGGCAGGTATGACGACCTCACAGGATTGTTTGGT
>JAJTFY010000115.1 GCA_021299175.1 Chitinophagaceae bacterium | reverse complement strand
TCTGCTGATTTGTCCGTCAAGCACCGAAAAAGGGGGATGGAAAGTGCATTTTGAATTTACCCCAGACAATGGCAAGACCTGGAGCAAGGGACCGGATTTGAATGATGCTAATCCCATCACGGGCATTCAACCAGCAATACTACGACACGATGCATCCACCTTGCAGGCGCTCTGCAGGAGCCAGAATAGGACCATCAACGAAACCTGGAGCTACGACAATGGAAGAACCTGGACCCCATTGCGTCAAACTGAAATGCCCAACAACAACTCCGGCATTGATGCCATCACCCTCAAAGATGGTAGACACCTGTTGGTGTACAACAATGTAAAACCGCCTGCCTCAGAAAAAGAAGGATGGGGTGGTCGGTCTCCCCTGAATATTGCCATATCCAATGATGGGCAACATTGGGAGCCTTATGCGATCCTTGAAAATGAACCAGGCGCAGAATTCTCCTACCCATTTGTCATTCAAACAAAAGATGGAAAGATTCATATCACCTATACCTGGAAAAGAAAGAAAATAAAGCATGTTATCTTAACTGCCCCGAAGCCCACTGCACGCCCAACAAAGATTTGAAGAATTTGGTCTTGAGTTCGGCCAGTTTTTGACGGGTTTCCAGCAACTTTATTTCCCTGGCATTGACAAGAAACATACTGCTTTCTCCAATAGAAAATTTGGACTCTTCTGCCTTCAGCAAAAGGGCCTGGTTCCTCAAATTATCCTGAAACAACAATGACTGTGTTTGCAAGGCGAGGATATCATTGAAACTGGATTTTACTTTGTTCTCTATCTCCAGCTTTGTCTGTTGAGTTTTATAATCAACATCAGCCAGTTTAATCTTGGCCTTGCTGTATTCACCCCTGGCCTCTCGCTGGAACAAAGGCAAACCGAACTGTACGCCGTACTTGTAGTTGTTTTCAAACAATGGTTGTGCAAAGAATTTATTGATGCCGTACCCTTTGTTGAGAAAATTATAATTCAGATCAAGTGTTGGCAGCAGGCCCTGAAATTTTGCTCTCCTCTCCACTTCCAATACATCTTGCTTGTAGTCTAGGGACATCAGTTTGGGATGGGATTGCATTGCCTGAGCAATGGCATCAGCCAATACAGGCAGAGGATATTCCTTGATCAACACAAGGTTCCAGGAAGAATCAGGCACAACATCATCAGACAATTCATAGGGTGCGGCATCGTCTCTCCAGAGGAAATTGCTCAATTCAAGACGCTGGCGCTGCAACTCAAGCCAGGCCTGTGCCTGCATGGCCTGAAAACCCTGCAACTGTGCCAATGACTCGGTGGTATCAATTGCCGCCCTGTCTCCTGATGCATATGCGCGTTTTACAAATTCAAAACGCTTGGCATTGTTGTTGGTGGTTTCTGTCAGGATGGTATATACCTGGTGTGCTGCAGTCCATTTCCAATAAGCATCCACCGCATCGTAGAGCAGATCTGCAATTTGCTGCAGTTGATCCTGTCTGCTCATTTGAACAAGGAGCTTCGATTGCTGAACGACAGCCCTCCTTTTATCAAACAACAATCCTTTCAATACAGGAATGGATATGCCTGCATAGGTGCTCTTACCAGCTGAAGTAACCGGATCAAGTCGATCTCCCGTATTGTTTTCGAATCCGGCCTTGATGTCAATGCCAAACCATGTGGGTATTTTCAGTTCCGGATTGGAATAGAAATAATAGTTCTTGCCATCGAAACTTTTCTTTTCATTGCGCAGGTAAAAAGAAGGATCAAAAACTCCCCTGGAGGCCTGGAGTGAAGCCTTGGCCAGATCAACTTCTAGTTTTGCCTGTTGGGCAACAGGATGAAATTTTCTGATGATGTCCATTGTATTCTCCAATGTCAATACCTTCTGCTGAGAGAATAAATCTTCTGCATGAGCAACCGCCAGGAGGAATAGAACAGATTTGAATATAGCGTTCCTGATCATTTTTTATCCTTGGTCTTTTCTTTTCCGGTAGATGGTTGATAGAACTCAGGAGGAAACCCATTGATCTGCCTCCAGAGCTCATACCAAATGCTGACATTTTTCAACAAGGCAAAACCCTGGACACCGGCCCCTAGCTTCAGCGCTGCAGGCCATTTTTTTTCTTTTTCCACAGGTACAACCAGCATCCTGAATTTTCCATTTTCACTCCTGTTGGTTTCAACAGCAACCACTTCACCAACGAAGGTGCCATAACTGGCTTGTGGCCATCCGGAAAAAACAATGGCAGGAAATCCATCAAATTGCAGGCGTACCTGTTGCCCTCTATCTACCAAAACAAGGTCCATCGGTTGTACATAGAGTTCTACCGCCTGATCAATTTTATTGGGGACTATCTCAACAATCATCTCACCCTCCTTCACCATTTCATTGATACCCGACTTTTTTGCTTTAACGATTTGCCCGCTTTGCGGAGCAATCATCCAGCGCTGGCTTCCCCTGATGGCATAGTTGGCCAACTGGTTCTGGTTCTTTGCGACCTCACCATCGGTTGTAGCAACATCACTGCGGGCAGCAGCAATCTCACTCTTTGCCTTGAAAATCTTATCTGCCGCATCCTGCCTTACTGTGTTCATTTCAATGCGACAGATGGTAATGTCTTGCCTTGTGTTTTGCAATTTTTGCTGCTTCTCTGTAAGGATGGCCAAAGCCTTGTTGTATTGCCCTGTCCTTCGCTCGAATTCAGTCAATGCAATGATGCCTTCACTGAACATCTGTTTGGCCCTGTTCAATTGTTGAACGGCAATGCCATGGTCAATGTCAGCAGCCACCAGCTCAGCACTGTCACTGGTCACTTTTCTCCTGAGCTGTTCCAATTTGTTGTCTAATGAATTCAGTTTCAGGTTACGCGACATTTCCATGGCTTCCACCTGGCTGGCCGTTGCACTGATCTTTTCATTGTAAAACCCAATCTTCTGTTGCTTGGCTTGCAACTGCTCTTCTGTTCTCTGCACCAATTTCGGATCCAGATAATCGTCCTTCACATCTGCCAGCTGCACGATGGTATCACCCTTTTTGACAAAATCACCCTCTTTGACCCACCACTTGATGATGCGGCCGGGAATGATGGTATTCATTTCCTGTGGGCGCTGATCCTGGTAAAGTGTAGTGACGGTGCCACTGGTACTGATATTTTGCGTCCAGGGCAAAAACATCAGGATGACAAGAAAAACAAGTGCTCCCCAAAACCAGTACCTAACCTTGCTGATCTTGTTTGCACGGTATATTTTTTTAACGGAATGTGCATCGTATCCCGTTTTATTACGGATTGTATCGGTAACATTTTTCATATCACTGTTGCTTTATCATTCCATTTTCCATGACCAAAACCTGATCACATTGTTCGGCAAATGCCTTGTTTCCTGTGACTACAATGACCGTTGTTTGTTTGAGGCTGTTCAAGTAGGCAGCAATTTTATCACAGTCCTCACCACCCGCCATTTCAAAGGGCTCGTCCAGGAGCAATAATTTTGGTGACCCGGCAAAAGCCCTGAGCAGGAGTATTTTTTTGGCAACAATGCTGCTGAGCCCTTTGCCCGTAGGTTCGAGCAATTCATCAAATCCCTTTGGCATTGAGGCAATGAGTTTTTTCAATCCAACTACATCGGCAAGTTTCATGAGATCCGCTACATCGATGCTGTTATCGCCCATGGTGATGTTTTCCATCAATGTGCCTTGGAAAATATCTTGTTCATGATAGAATACACCTATATGATGGCGGAAAGATTCCAGGTCATAATTACCAATGGGAACATCGTTGATCAGCAACGAACCCTGATGGGAATCAATCGACCCTGTCGCCAGCTCCATCAATACAGACTTGCCTGAACCTGCATTCCCCTGTATGCAGACTTTTTGGCCAGCAGAAATACTGAAATCAATTTTCTCCAGGATATTTTTATCTTTTTTGAAACCAAAGGAGAGATTTTCAGCACGCAATGAAATGCCATTGTCATTTTCACTGAACATGAGTTTACCATTGGATTCCAACTGTTTGTCTGTAACCTTGCTCAGCTTCTCCAAACTGGTCAATACGTCATAGGCCTTGTCCAGGCTGAGGATGAGTTTCTCCACTGCTGCCAGTACCGTGATGATCACAATTTCAGCAGCAATGAACTGACCAAGATTGAGCTGCTGATCAATCAGCAACAATGCCCCGACAAACAACATTGCCGCAGTGATGAGCAGTTTGAAGTGATGAGCAGTTTGAAAATGATCAGGCTCCAATACTGGAGTTTCAACACATTGAAATGGTCTGTGCGCGCTTCCAGGTATCCTTCTAACAATTCGTCTGTTTTCTTCAGGTGAAGATTGTGCTTCCCTGAAACCTTGAAGCTCTTGAATGCCCTTGCCAATTCCTCAAGCCAGGCCACCATATTGTACTTATAATTACTTTCTCGCAGCGATGCTTCCAGCCCACGCTTTGCTGTCATGGAAAGACTCAAATAAAGCATCAGCAAGAGCATCAACCCAAGCACAATAAAAAGTGGATTATAAAAAGACAGCAAGATGATGCCAAACAATACCTGGATCACGGCCAGGGGAATTTCAAGCAAGAGCTTAGAAAGGCTTTTTTGTAATGATACCACGTCAAAAAAACGGTTCACCAGCTCAGGCATGTGGTAGCCATCTGTATCTGCGATTTTCAGTCTTGGAATCTTGAAACTGAATTCAAATGCATAACGGGCAAATATCCTTTGCTGGATTTTTTCAACCACCTTCATTTGATTGACCTGAACAATTCCTGAAATCAATACTCCTCCAACAACCAAAATAATGAGAATCCACATGGAGGGAGGAAGAGTGCCCCTGCCTGCAGCAACCTGGGCAAAATTGATGATGGCCTGTATACCAAGGGGGAGCGACAATTGAATGAGACCGCTGAGGATGGCATAAAAATAAATGGCGGATACCTCTTTTTTTTCAATCCTGATAACCTCGAAAAATCGCCTTATGGATCGTGCGAGCGAAACATCCGTATCAAAACCAGCCATAATATGTATTTAGAACTACAACAGTTTGAAAATGAACTTGATTTAACCGAATTTTTCAACAAGAACCGGAAAGAAAAAGTTCAATTCACCGGCAAAACTATGGCCTGCAGCGCTATGAAGCAAAAAAGGAATGTTAAATTGTAGCAGGATTTCGAAAATCGTAAGTCTATCAACCCTTCCATTTAGCCCTTTGGGCCAGTTTTACAAAAAAATGCTGTCAGATGCAATGATTACTACACCTGACAGCACATAAAATGAATAGAATCCACCTGCCCCAAGAAGGTTAAGGGATTATACTTCCTTCAACCGATCAATTGGCCTTTCTCAGGACAATCTTAGACCCAGCTGTTCTTTGTGGCGCCCTTTCTGTTGAAAAGCTTCTTTGGGAAGACCGATCATTAATATTGCTTCTTTGCGGAGCCCTGTCGGAGGAAGCGTAAGATCTTCTGCTCGGCTGTTGCGGCCTTTGTGCCGGCCTTGGGGGCATGGAACTGCGGAAATCAGTAGCGGAAACCTCCATCACATGAGGATGGTCATTGACTACTGGTATGGAGTTGCCAATCAGTTTCTGGATGTCGCGGAGGAATTCCCTTTCCTCATGATCGCAGAATGAAAAGGCAATACCACTTGCGCCAGCCCTGCCTGTACGGCCAATCCTGTGCACATAGGTTTCAGGAACATTGGGCAGTTCATAGTTGATCACATGGGTGAGGTTGTCTACATCAATTCCCCTTGCTGCAATATCGGTTGCAACAAGAACGCGTGTGGCGCCAGATTTGAAGTTGGACAAGGCCCTTTGCCTGGCATTCTGTGATTTATTACCATGAATGGCTTCTGCAACAATGCCGTATTTGTGAAGGTCTTTGACAATTTTATCCGATCCGTGCTTGGTCCTGGCAAAAACCAGTACACGCTCAATTGACTGGTCTTCCAGCAGGTGAACAAGCAGTTTTTTCTTGTCGTCCTTGCCCACGTAATACATGGACTGCTGAATGGTTTGAGCAGTTGATGAGACAGGCGTCACTTCAACCCTGACAGGGCTGTCCAGAATGCTGTCCGCAAGGGAAGCGATCTCTTTGGGCATGGTGGCAGAGAAGAAAAAGGTTTGTCTTTTTGTGGGAAGCTTGGCAATCACCTTCTTGACATCATGGATGAATCCCATGTCAAGCATCCTGTCTGCCTCATCCAACACAAATATCTGGATGAAAGCCAAATTGATGAAGCCTTGTTGCATCAAATCAAGCAAACGCCCTGGGGTGGCCACGAGGATATCGGTGCCCTGGCGGAGGGCCGTGGTTTGCGGATGTTGTGATACGCCACCAAAGATCACAAGGTGCTTGAGGTCTAGGTGACGGCCATAAGCAGCAATGCTTTCATCAATCTGGATGGCCAGTTCACGGGTTGGGGTAAGGATCAAGGCCTTGATGCTGTTGTATTGCTTGCCGCCGGCCTGTTTGGCCTGGTGGAGTTGTTGCAAAATGGGGATGGAAAACGCTGCGGTTTTACCGGTTCCTGTTTGGGCGCAGCCCAACAAATCGCGGCCAGACAATGCAACGGGGATAGATTTTTCCTGAATGGGTGTGGGTGTAGTGTACCCTTCTGTGTTGAGCGATCTCAAGATCGGCTCAATGAGGTTTAAGTCCTTGAATAACAAAATGTTTGATTTAAATGTGGACACCTGATCCTGTCAGATGCTATATAACCTGCCCTAAAATGACCTGATGAACTTTGACACGTAAGAATAACAGGGCTGTCGAGAGACTATATGAATACCGCAAAGGTAAGACAAAGGGGCGGGTAAACCAAAACCCATGATTGCTCATGGGTTTTGGGGTGCTTGAGATAGGTTAGCTTAAAAAACAGGTCGGACAATATTTATATAAAAAAGTACTTTTTTTGTTTAATAAAATTGAACAATTATGGTTAATTTGAAGTACAAAACGGTTAAGAAGTGGGTAAGGAAATAGGTTATAACCTGTTTTAAATCCAACCAATCAAGCGAAAAAAATGGCTAAATTTATATAAAATCTTAATTGTCAATATTTTATGAAGTCACTTTTTAATTACTGTCTTTTATTCATCATTTCTGTTTCATCAATCAAAGCACAAGTAAGTGATACTACTATCAGAGTGAGAAATAATGATTTTCTTAAAAAAATCATCAATAGTAAAGAATATGTTTATTTATCGGTAGGGGAACCCAGCTGTATACTGCCCTTTGACAAAGATATTTTCAGTGAAAAAGGGCAAATACTTTATAAGACACCCAAGAATTTATACATACGGTTAGATGCAACAGGATTTTTATTTAAAATGATAAACTACAATGATAGCATAGTCGAATTTAATCGTATTGACCATACTGTCAACTTCAACTACAATATGGCAGCATATTCATTTTCAAACGGAGAGGACTTATACAACTATGGGGGGTATGGATTTTGGAAGAACAATGGAACATTAAGGAAGTTTAATTTCAAATCCAAAGAATGGATGGCTGAGCCTTGCGACAAGGAAGTCATCAATCAATTCAATCGAGTCAACAATGCATGGTTTGATCCCATAGGAAAGAAGTTATATATGCCTTTTGAAACAATTGTAAACGACGGACTGAAAGATAATGAACCCCAGAGGGGGAAAGTCAATGACAATTCATTTATCCTTGATCTAGAAACAATGACATGGCAGAATAATGGAAATGCAAATGCAAAAGCAATGGAAATTATCCGCAACAGTGAGATAGCTATTTCTACCAGGCGGGGTTTAATGGTTTTGTTCCGTGAACAACTTTACCTTATTGATTTTAAATTAAATAAAGTTTTTCGCCTAAATGACAACACAACTGCTCAAAATGTATTAAGACTGGATAAAGGTCAGATATTCTATCACCAAGGAAAAACACTACATATTTACAACCCTAGAACAAAAATAACAGATTCTCTATCCATTGATCTCGCAAAATTTGTTGCACTTCCATATCCAGTTATCGAACCAAACTTTTCTTATCTCAGCATAACGCTAATTGCAGCTTTTTTGATCAGCATCATTATTTTGTATGTCAGAAAAATGAGGAGAAACAAATTAGCAAAAGAAAGAATTAAACCTGCAAAACCTGATTTTAAAATTAATTTTAGCGAAACAGAAATTGCGCTGATCAATATGCTTGTTGCCAAAAGTCAACTAAATCTAACTGCAAAAATTGATGAAATAAACTATACATTAGGGGTAAAGGACAAGAATATTGGACTGCAAAAAAAGATACGCAGTGATGTGTTTAATCATATCAATGAAAAGTATTCAATTTTTTCTAACTCAGATAATTCCTTGATCAAATCAATCAGGAGTTCATCAGATAAACGAAATTTCGAATACAAGATTGATGAGGAAATGATCGAATCTATCACTGCTTATCTAGATTCCAACATTCAAAAAAAATAAGTTCAGCATTAAAACCTATGGCATCAGCCAGTTGGCTCCGGCTAAGCTGCCATTGGCATAAATAAACCTTGCTCTTCGATTGCCTTTGCTGTGGGTATAATACCACTCCATCCAATCGATGCAGGTTTCAACAACAACGAAATGTTGAAATCCTGATTCACTTTCTTCCAGGGTATAGTCAAATGCGGTCAGTGCGTCAGTTAGGCCGGTGGAAGGTTGTTCAAGTTCAGTTGTTGGCGGCTGGTCGGTCATATAATACCTTCTGCTGTGGTGGCCGGTTTTGCTCCATTGTTCGGCACACAGATCATCGAGGTGATGAACAATCGTTTTGCCACTGAGCCGGATTTGAGACCTCAATGATTGGTCGTATACCAACCAGCTGAGGTGCCCGTTTCTTTCAATGTCCTCAATCTTCTTGCTACGGTTGTCTGTATGCAAATAGATTTTCCTGGTATCAGCATCCACCCTTCTCAACACGACTGTCCGGATGTAAGCAAGATTGTCTTTTGCAGTCGAAATGACCGCCTGGTGCATCGCGCTCTTTCTGTTGGTAGCCCCTTCCACCAACATTTTCCAACAAAGGTTTTCTACGAAAGGCAGGTCAGTGATTTCTTCGGGCTCAATGGGTAACAACAAAGCTGTTGATTTAAATTATTGTTTAATGGTTTCTGGCATCTGAACAGCGATCATTTTTCCAGAAGCCTTTTGAACAATCATGGCAGCCTCTTTGATGTCTCCAGCAGTCAATCCATTGAAGTATTTTTCAGCATTCAAGATCCGATCAGCAGTGGTTTCACCCCTGTTGATGGATTGCAATACAGAGAGCCAGTATTCATTTGTCTTTGCATCTACCTTGTATTTTTCCAACCAGGCTTTTTTAACCTTGTCTACATAGGATTGTGCCACGCCTGATTCCGCCATCTTCTTCAATTCATGGTTGAAGGCTGCAATGAGCGTATCGACTTTAGCCGGGCCACAAGGCAACTGAAGCACAAGCTGAAACCTACCTGTGGGGATTTTATTGTATTCAATGCTCGCAGC
>JAJTFY010000114.1 GCA_021299175.1 Chitinophagaceae bacterium | reverse complement strand
TCCGTTCATACCCAAACCCCATTTGCCAACCAGCGCAGTATTGTATCCCCTCTCCTTCAGCATTCTTGCAACAGTATAGGCTCCTTCATGCAAGGGCATTTGCCCGCCTTCCTTATCATCGTCAAATCCTCCCATTTCATAATTGCCGCGGATATAGGAATGGCCAGGGTGTTTGCCTGTCATCAACATGCAGCGCGATGGTGCACAAACGGGCGCACTGCTATAATGTTGTGTGAACCGCATTCCCTCTTTTGCCATGCGATCAAGGTTCGGGGTCTTGATTTTTGTTTGCCCATAGCAACCCAACTCACCATAGCCCAGGTCGTCTGCATAGATATAGATGATGTTGGGTTTGGATTGCTGTGCGGATGATGTGGCGAGACAAAGGACAAATAGCGCTAAGAGTGAAGTTTTTAGCATATTGTTTTTTTGAAGGGATTGATTCGAGATGTAAAATAGAAAAAAACGCCTTCAATTTGAAGGCGTTTTAAAAGATTTACCAACCAGGATTTTGACCCAAGGCCGGATTAAGGGTTTTCTCTTTTTGGGGAATGGGCCAGAGATAATGTTTTGAGGGATCAAAGGTCTTGACAACACTCGGAACAACTACTGTAACAGGTGTTGTTCCTGTGTAATAAGTGATGCCCCTAACAGAACCTGTCATGACCTGTTGCGCTGTTTTCCATCTTCTGATGTCAAAAAGATGAATGCCCTCGAACGCAAGTTCAAGAACACGCTCTCTTCTGACTGCCGCACGAAGTTCCACTTGTGTCATTCCCGAAACAAGCGCCGGTAATCCAACATCAGAACGCGTTCTGACCTTGTTGATGGCATCATATACGGTAGCATCTATTTGATTCTGTTCAATTTTGGCCTCAGCATATGTGAGGAGCACTTCTGCATATCGCATTAGAATGAAGTTCAGACCACTGGCAACATGATTGGCAAAGTCTTCAGCGGAAACATATTTTTTCAAAGAGAAACCGGTCGTGGTATTGTATTGTGTTTTTCCAATCTCATCACCACCACCCATGCCTGGAACCGGTTTGAAAGGTATACCGCTGGGTAAAGGATCGCCATCAACATACATGGTAAACCGCATTCTTGGATCACGGTTTGTATAGGGGTTTCTGGGATCAAACCCTGATGTGGCATCGGTGATGGCTTTCCCATTCTTCATTGTATACAGGTCTGCCAGATCTTTTGTAGGAACAAAGGTGCTACCACTGGATTTTTGACTGTAAGGGCCCATAAAAGCGAAGGCATTATGGGTGTTGGTACCAACAAGGAATTGCTTGTCAAAAACAACCTCTACGCTGTTTTCATTTGCATAGGTAAACAGTTTCCCGTATTCTGCAATCAGGTTGTACACGTTCAGGTCCATCACGGATTTTGCTGCAGATGCTGCTGTGGCAAAATCTCCAGACCACAATGCAGCTCTTGCTTTAAGGGCCAGCGCCGTGCCTTTTGTCACCCTTCCCTTGTCTGCACCCGAAAAGCTATTGGGTAGAAATGCTGATGCATCTGTGAGCTCCTTGTCGATGAAGGACCAAACCTCTGCAACCTTAGTTCTTGTTGCAGTTAGACCTGCTGCAGTTGTGACGGTTGTTTTGATCAACGGCACATCCCCATATAGTCCTGCCAGCTTCATGTAGGCATATGCACGAAGTACACGGGCCTCACTTTTGAATTGATTGATCAGGGTTGTATTGGTTGTTTTGATTTTATCGATGTTATCCAAAACATAATTGGCAAGGAAGATACTCCTGTAACCATTTTGCCATTCTGTTTGAATCCTGGAGTGTGAGGCATCGTAAGTGCCATTTTCAATGTTGTATTCAACGGTGAATACCGTATTGGTATGTCCTATCTCTGTAATACCATCCAATACGAAAAGATTGGTGGCATCAAGGTTAGCATATATGGAGTTTACGGCATAGCGGGCATCCGCCTCTGTTTTCCAATAAATCTCAGATGATACGCGGTCGTTGGGAATTGTTTCGAGCACATCTTTTTTACAAGATTGGAAAACAGTTCCAACGATGGCCAAAAAGTATCCGAAGTATTTGATATTTCTTTTCATTGTGTTCTGTTTGTTCAATTAAAAATTGATGTTGAGTCCGTAAGTATACAAGGAAGTCTGGGGATAGTAGGTAGCCCTTCCAGAATCTGCCTCAGGATCCAATCCCCACTCATTTAATTTTGAAATGGTAAAGAGGTTCGTTCCGGATATATATACCCTTGCAGCACTGATTCCAATTTTTTTACAGACGGACGCAGGAATGGAATACATCAACTGAACATTTTTGAGTCTTAGGTAGGAGCCATCGATGATCAGCCTGTCTGAGGTGCCGACATTTCTGAAATCACTTTTTCTTGGTAGTGGAAATTTGGCATTGGGTCTCTCAGGTGTCCAATAATTGTTGGTAACCATCTTGTGAGTAAATGCCTCAGCGATTCCGATTTCGGTGATACCGCCAGACAAGCGTGTATCAACCTCGGCTGCCCCTTGCAAAAGGAAGTTGAGGCTGAAGTTTTTGTAAGAAAAGTCAGAGCTGAGTCCGAAGGTATATTTAGGAAAGGGGTTTCCAATCATTGTCCAGTCATCTGCTGTAATCTTTCCGTCTTTGTTCAGGTCAACAAATTTAACATCACCTGGTTTAGTGCCTGGTGCAATGGAAGGATAGCTGGCAACATCTGCTGCATTTTGGAAATAGCCGTCTGTCTTGTATCCCCAATGCGCATTGAAAGGCAGGCCAACTTTTACGATATAACGGGGATCCAATTCATAGGAACTGTTGATGAAAGGCCCGGAACCCTTGAGGTCGATCACCATGTTGTTGTTGATGGCAAGGTTACCATTAATGGCGTATTGAAACTTGTGTTGGTTGTTTTTGAATCCCAGCGTAAACTCCCATCCCTTGTTATCAATTACACCTGCATTCTGTGTTGAAGAAGCAAATCCTGTTACTACAGGGAGTGGCAATGCGAGCAAGATTCCCGAAGTTCTCTTCTTGTAATAATCAACTGAAAAGGAAAGCTTGTTGTTCAGCAATTGGGCTTCAAGTCCAAGATCTGTTTGGTCGTTGGTCTCCCAGGTAATGGTTGGATCAGCAAGACCAGTTTGTGAAAATGATTGTGCAGCAGCTCCTCCGAAGGAATAAGAACCTTGGGATAACGATGCAAAATAACTGTACAGTGGAACCGTCTGGTTTCCAGTCTGGCCCCAGGAACCCCTGACTTTAAGGTCAGAAATTGGGAGATTCAGTTCATCAAAAAACTTTTCTTTAGATACCCTCCATGCACCGGAGAAAGAAGGGAAAAAGCTGAACTGGTTGTCGCCTGTGAATCTTGAAGACCCATCATAGCGGGCATTTCCTTCCAACAGGTATTTCCCATCAAAACTGTAGTTGATTCTTGTGAAACCAGAGCGGAGACCGTACTTGTACTCCGAACCAGTGTTGTTTTTGGTGGCATCGTTTGCACCTTGGCCTATGGATTGGATGTCATTGTTGTAGAAACGCTCACGGTAAGCAGTCAATCCTGTACCCTGGTTGTAGAGTTCTGAATATCCCAACAGTCCGCGCAATTCATGTTTGTTTAATTTTTTGGAATAGTTCAAAAGGTAGTTGGTGGTCAGTTCTGTGTAGCGATCCCTGCCCTCTGTCAAAGAATTGTTGGCAACAGTAAAAGTTCTTGCATTGATGGCATCATAGTTGATATATGCATTCTGGAATGACTTTGTTTCTGCATAATTGATTACAGCAGAAGCTTGCGCAGAAAAAACCAGGTCTGGCAGGATTTCATAATCCAACTTGCCTGAGCCATAGAGATAATGGGTCGCTATTTTATTGTAACCTGACTTTTCAGCCAACATCAAGGGATTGGATGTTTGTTGACTCAGGCCATATGTACCATCTGCATATTTAGGATAAGCGAAAAGTGTACCATGGATGAAACGGTTGAACACATCGGTACTGAAGGGTGTTTTTGATAGATTGTATCTGTAGTTGATGTCTGTACTCAACTTGAGCTTGGGGCTCAATTGCATATCATTGTTCATCCTCAATTCACGGATATTTGCACCATAATTGGCTGCAATTCCGTCCTGGTCCATGTAGCGAAAACTCACTCTTGTTCTTGAAAAATCATTTCCTCCGCTAAAGGAAAAGTTATGGCTCTGCTGAGGGGCAGTCTTTAGCACTGTCTGGAACCATGTATTGGGAAGTGGAAATTTTTCTCTGTCAGTAGCGGTAATCCATGATTGGATGCTTGATTCTGTATAACGTGCAGGAATTGCAAGTCCTTGATTGGTATGTGCCAGCACCTGATAGCGCATATATTCTTCAAGGCCCATCATTTCAGGACTGTTGACCGACTGCTGAATGGCATAAAATCCACTATAGGAGGCTTGAATTTTTCCAGACTTGCCTCGTTTGGTAGTAACCAGGACAACGCCATTGGCTGCCCTTGAACCATAGATTGCTGTTGAGGATGCATCTTTCAAAATTGAAATGGATTCAACATCTTCAGGGTTTAGTGTAAAAAGGGTTTGTTCAACACCATCTACAATGATCAGTGGAGAGCTGTTCCCAGAGCTGTTTCCACTAAAAGTGGTGATACCCCTGATTCGCATTGTAGCTGCGGAGCGTCCA
This sequence comes from Chitinophagaceae bacterium, assembly GCA_021299175.1. Lineage (GTDB taxonomy): Bacteria > Bacteroidota > Bacteroidia > Chitinophagales > Chitinophagaceae > Pollutibacter. The sequence goes on along the minus strand of JAJTFY010000114.1, from coordinate 1,680 downwards.
GGCTCTCCACCCCTGTCCAGTACGGTAAGACCAGGTGCCTGACCCTGTAGGGCCTGCTGAAGATTGGACACTGGGCGCCTGACAAGGTCTGCACCCTTTATTTGTGAAACCGAGCTGGTAAGGCTTACCTTTTTCTGGGTTCCATATCCAACTACCACTACATCCTCCAAATCATTTTTGGCCATTGCAAGAGAAATGGTCAGGGCAGTGGCCGTGTTTTTGATGATGATGACCTGACTTGAATAACCAATTGAACTGATTGTCATCTGATCCCCTGTTTTTCCTGTGACAGTGAATTGACCATTTGCATTGGTTTGAGTTCCTTTTTCAGAGCCTTTGACGATGACTGTAGCACCTTCAACGGGTTTGTTGTCTGAAGCTGAAATGACAACCCCCTTAATTGTGGTTTGTGCATACAGTTGAATGCTGAAAAGACCTATTGACAGCAATGCAGTCAATAGCAGCTTTTTGTGTTTGCTGATCATAATTTTTCTTTTGAATATAAACAAAAAGATTGGTTGATTGATGCGCAAACGATTTGGTTGATTGATGCGCAAACGATTGCGCACGAATAGAGTCGGTTTACCTAATATGTTTAGTTCCATGGATCACAAGGGTTGCAGGAACTTCTTCATGATAGAAAAAATCTTTTTCATGTTCCCCTTTCATTGAACGGATAATGGTTTCCATGGCCTGCTCACCCTGTCCATAAGGATATTGCTCCACTGACAACAGCGGAGGGAAGGCAGTGTAGTCAGTAATTGAGAGGTTTGAATAGCTGACAAAAGCAATGTCCTTGTTGATGTTGATGCCTTGCATGTGGGCATATTGCGTAGCATCCATGTGCACATAATCGTTGAAAGAAATTACTGCGGTTGGACCATTTTTCAGGGACAACAGTTTTTTCATTGCAGTGGTTGTTCCCTCTTTGGTGAGGTCTGTTGTTTCGAAATACCGCATGTCAACTTTCATCTTTTTTTGCGAAAGCGCCTGCTTGTATCCTTCCAACCTTTCCCTGCTGGCAGTGAGATTGGTAGGGCCATTGATCATGGCAATTTTCCTGTATCCCCGGCTGTACAACCAGTTCACCATGTCGATGGTGCTTTTATAGATGTCGCAGTATACCTTGTGAACATCCGGCTGGTCCGGAACCCTGTCAAAAAACACAATAGGAATGCCTGCCGTTTCTATCTCTTTGAGGTAGCTGATTTTGTTGGTGTTTTTGGAAAGGGAGATGATGATGCCATCAACCCTTTGTCTTTTCATTGATTCAACGACCCGCTTTTCGATGGCAGGATCGTCATGGCTTTGTCCAAACAGGATGGTGTAGTCGTATTGGGTTGCTGCGGCTTCTATGCCGCTGATGGCCTGGGAAAAAAATTCTTCTTTGATGGATGGCAACACCACACCGATGACGGCTGTTTTTTGTTGCTTGAAAAAAATGGCCTGGGCATTGGGCTCGTACTTCATCTCGCGTGCGAGTTCTTTCACGCGTTCTTTTGTTTTGATGCCGATCCTTGGATGGTCATGCAATGCCCTCGATACGGTGGATATCGATACGTTGAGCCTCAGGGCTATTTCCTTGATGGTAGGATGGTTGGCACTCATGTCTGGGATAATGAAGTTACTGAAAAACATCAGCCATGCGCTCAATGGCAGAGAGTTTTTTAGCAGCCTCGC
>JAJTFY010000113.1 GCA_021299175.1 Chitinophagaceae bacterium | reverse complement strand
TCACGCCACTGGTGATTCCATGCCTTACTGCTGTCTGTCAGCCCTTCAATCCATTTCCCATTTTTATCCAATACGCCATGCATCCAGAGCCCGGCAATATATATCGCTCCGGTTTTATCATCGCTCAAAATACATGCATCAGAAACGCCGTTGAATTTCTGTGGCAAACCTCCCCATTCTTTCATATCGATGGCCACCTGCATGGGCAACCAGGTATTTCCTCCATCAAGGCTTCTGCTCAATCCAATATCCATATGCCCTTGAAGGTCGCGGCTGCTCTCACGCCTCATATCGTAGACGGCCAGCAAGGTTCCATTTTTAGAAGTAGTAAGACCAGGGATGCGGTATGTATTGACGTTGTCATCATTGGGTTTCCTCAATGCAACTGCAAACTTTTGCTGAATATTTTTTTCTTCAGGAGCAGGAACAAAAGATTGATCGCTAATAACTATTTTACTACAACTGGCATCAGCCTGATTCAAGGCATTGGCATTCGGCGCCAGGGTGCAACTCAGCCAGAAATAATGTGTGCCCGGATCAAGCACCTGAGAGCCAGCAATGTTCACTTTATTGTTGATAACCGCAACTTTACCAAACATTATTGCCTTAGAAAAATCCAATGACCCATTTGCAGTAGAATCATTTTTAAAATAGTACAAAGCAAGTTGTTGGATGTCAGACAAGGAAGTAGTCCCTTTTAAGCTGAACTGAAAATCATTAACAGTGGCTTGCGTGTTTTCTGACACGACCATTTTCAATCGGATAAACGGATTGTTTGATTTACCCTTCAACAAGGGAACCTGGTATTGCTCTTGCGTTACTGTTACTACTGGAGATGATTGTGCCTGAACATTGTTAATGATCAGCAAGAACAAAAAGATAGCTTGAAACAATAACTTCAACTTCATGTGATATGATTTTATATGGTGAAAATTATTTTCTATCCATTGAAATGGAAGCAACCCTGTCAAAAAAAGAAACCGCTTGCAGCTCCGCATGAAGTTTTTCGTACTGCGTTTTACTCAGCGTCACCAAGGGTAACCGGCAAGGCCCCATGTCAAAACCCAACATTTTCATCATGGCTTTTTGGGCCGGCACAGATGGATAACGGGCAAAAATCCGAATCACTTCAACCATAAATGAGTGGTTTTCTCTTGCCGCATTGTTTTCACATTGCTGGTAAAGTGCCGATGTTTTCAGATACTCTGGCGCAGCAAAAGTATAGGTACTGCCTATGGCACCTTTTGCACCGATAGACAGAGCAGGCAACAACAACTCATCAAACCCAAATAGCACATCGAATTTTCCATTTTCAAGTTCCAGGCAGCTTTGGTATTCATGAATGGTAGCGGAGGTATACTTGATGCCTGCAAGGTTTGGAATCAGACCGCCTGCATACTTTAAAAAATCAATCATGTCCATACCCACACCAGTAAGGATAGGAATATGATAGTAGTAGAAAGGAAGTCCGGGCGCAGCAGATGCAATTTCTGCCATACAATGGGCCAATGTTTCTACTGAAGTGGGTTTGAAATAAAATGCTGCAACTGACGAGAATGCATCAGCACCAATTGACTGTGCATGGACAGCAAGCCTTTTTGATTCAGCGATGCTGCTGTGTCCAACATGGACAATGATCAGCAATCTTTTGTTGGAGGCTTTCACAAAAGCTTCCGCCACCTTCATGCGTTCTTCTGTTGTCATATTAGGGCCCTCTCCGTTGCTGCCACAAACAAATATCCCTTTCAAACCATCTTGCAAAAGCTTCTCTACCAAAACTGGTACCAAGCCAAGGTTCAGTGAACCATCCTCGTTGAATGGCGTAAATGCAGCGGCGATTAAGCCTTCGATTTTCATTTTCATTGCATTAAAATTTTATACCCCAAGCTGGGTGAAAAAAGGGTCTGAGAGATTAAACCCAGACCCCATGTTGTATGATATTGTGCTTTCTTCGCAGGTTCTATTTTGGCTTCGATGTTACATAACCAGGCGTCTGATTCACCAATGGGTCATTTGTCCATATGGCTGGTTCAATGGGCCACAACAACCTGTATGCGTGTGTAGCCTTGTTCAAAACACCATAAGGATGACTTGGACTGATGAATGCAAGCGGATCTGTTCCGAATTTCATTCTTCTTGCATCATACCAGCGCTTCCCTTCAAATACAAACTCTTTGCTGCGTTCCGCAAAAATGAAGAGTTCATTGGCATCCTTGGTACGGTTCACAAATGGAACTTTATCATTGGCTGCTCCGCCAAAAGCACGGTCACGGATTTGCTTGATGTAGACAGTTGGGTCTCCGCCCTCTGCATTTACAATTTCAGCCAGCATCAACAACCGCTCAGCTTCTCTGTAAATTGGCCAGTCATCAGAAAAATAACGCTTGTTTTGGTCAATGGTACCCAGGAATTTTCTGAGTACAGTATTCCGGGCAAGCACTTTGTATGGAGGTGCGCCTGTTTTAGTCACCTTGTAAAAATCATAGAATGTAGCCAGCTTGCGCCTGTCAGCATTATCATAACTCTTGAACAATTCAAAACTGTACCTGTAGCGCTGAATGATCTGCTGGGCGTTGGTTTGGCCGATGTTAAGTGGATCAGGATTGGTGGAAATAAAAGCCCCTGATGCCAAAGAATCGGCATAAAAACCACCAGCCAATCCAGGTAAATCATATGTAAATGTTGATACGCTAGGCATTTCAGCTTCTGCGAAAGAATAACTCAAAGCAAAAATAATCTCACTGTTCTTTTTATTGGCATATGAAAATACATCTGCAAAATTAGGACGCAGTGTAAAACCAGTAACAGCATTCAAAGCAGCTTTTGCAGTAGCCAAATCGGCTGTAGTGTTGTACACTTTGGCAGACCAAAGATAGATTTCACCTTTTAACATCAAAGCCGCCATGGGATTCCATTGGGCTTTGTTGGCAGTAGCAGCGGCTCCAAATGAAGCAACAGCTTTATCAGCGTCACTTTTTACAGCAGCCAATACTTCGGCCTCAGTAGCCCTTGCTTTGCGCAAAGCTACAGGATCTGTTATACCATTGGGTACTTCTGGTTCAAGACGCAGGGGAACACCCCCGTAAGTTCGAAGCAAATGAAAATAATAGTAAGCCCTCATTGCATATGCCTGACCCAGGAAATAACTTTTTTTTGCTTGCGTTAAAATTTTTGAAGCCTCAGTCTCTTGAATAAACAGGTTGAGCTGAAGTATTGCACCATAGAAACCACCCCAGTTGCCGACCCCTGAAGAATTCTCTTCCAGGTTTTGGAGAATCAACGGCACTTCGTTCAAAGAAACAGGAAATATTTCGGCAGTAGTAAAGCCACCACCTCGCATTTCGCCCAACCGTAAAAACTGAAACATATTTCCCCTGAACTGGGTATGCATTCCTTGCATAAAGCCTGAGATCTGGGCTTCATTTTTCCAAAAATTTCCACTGCCAAATGAATCTTGAGGAGTGAGCTCCAATGTTTTTTTACAAGATGTCATTCCTATTGTCAACATTGCAAAAAACAGAACGACTTGAAATGTATTCTTTGTCATTGTGTATGATTAAAAAATTAGAATGTAAGATTTGCTGAAAAAACCAATTGGGTTGGGATGGTATATGCACCATCCTGTTCGCCTGTTCTCTCCGGCAGTTTGAGCATTTTATTGCTGATATAGCCAAGGTTCTGGCCAGTTACCATCAACGTAAGCCCTTCAATTTTAGCCCGCTTCAACAATGTTTGAGGAACAGCATAACTGAGTGTCAGTTCCCTGAAACAGAGATAATTCGAACTCACCAAGAACATGTTACTGTACCTGTCATAATTCTTTTTCAATTGTTGGTCTTGGTTCATGTATGTTGGGAACTTCGCATTAGGATTCTCGGGTGTCCATGAATCTTTTACAAAATTTGTTCCATTGAATTCGCCCTGCATGCTACCCATGGCCCATAACTGGCGAAAATCCATTTGCACAAATCCCAATGCATAATCCATACGCGCAAAGAGTTGCAGTCCTTTCCATCCAAGGGAAAGATTAAAGCCACCCGTCCAACGTGGGATTGTTCTTCCCATGAAAACCCTGTCCCTGAAATCAATGGTATCATTCTTGTCAATGTCTCTCCAGCGAACATCTCCCAGGCTGGTTGTCCACCACTGGTTTGGATTCAGTCCCCTTTGGGTAAGCAATTTCTGACTGATCAATGGACGACCGGCAGCAGCATTCAACTGTACCTGTCCGGCTGCCAAATCAACTTTGTTATAGTCTGCAAGATCTTTTGCATCCCTGATCAACCCTTCCATCACATATCCAAAGAGTTCGCCTGGCTCCCGCCCTTCCTGCAAACCGCCGACCCAAATGATCTTCCCGGTGGCAGGATCATAAATTTGGGTACCACCCTGCCTGTTGTTTTCATTGCCATTGAATGGAAGCTTGAGTATTTTGTTCTTGTTCCAGGCAATGTTGGTACCAAGGCGAATTTCCCAATCTTTATTCTGGATAACTTTTACAACCATATCTGCCTCAAAGCCCTTGTTTTGCATTGAACCATTGTTGGTGCGAATGCTGCTTACACCCGTTGAATTAGGCAGCAGAACGTTGGCAATTTTATCATTGGTGATGCGGTTGTATACACCAATGGAACCCGTGATCCTGTTTTTCAACAATCCGTATTCAATCGCCGCTTCCACAGTGTTGGTTTTCTCCCATCTCAATTTTGGATTGGGGATACCGCCCAAACTGAATCCAATGATGTTTTCATATCGGCCTGTAGTACTGTAACCACCTTGCAATTCATACAAACCTATTCCACCGATGTTTCCGTTTTTACCCCAGCTTCCTCTCAGCTTCAGCAAAGAGAGCCAGTCAGAGGTGCCTTGCAGGAATTTTTCTTTGTGTGCCAACCAACCAAATGAAGCTCCAGGGAATACACCATATTGGTTGTCTCCAATCAGCCTAGAATAACCGTCTCTTCTGGCAGTAAACGATGCCAGGTATTTTCCATCCCAGTCATAATTTACGCGACCAAAAGCAGAGAGTATTCTTTCAGCGGTATGGTATGACCCAATTGAGCGCTGGTTTGCATCTGCTGATGTATATCCCAATGCCTCAAAATCATCAGTAGGCGCCAAACGCCCACCAGCAGACATACCATTGTTGTATACATCATAGTACTCACCACGATGCGGTCACGGTTCCAGCCTGTATTGGGATTGGTATAGCTCATTACACCGGTTCTGTAGTCTTTGTTAAACGCTTCGGCCACTTGTTCATCGTACATGAAAATTCCACCAACCTTCAGGTATAGATCTTTTAAGAGATCTGCTTTCAAGGATTGTGACAAAGTAAACTTGTCTGATTGGTTCCTGCGAATGAACATGGGTTCATTGATGGTGGGATTACCATCGCCTGCATTGCGGCCCAGCAAAACATCACCATTTTCATTTACACCCCTCATTGTTGGAGCGGCCATCAGGATACGACCCCAATAACTTGCATCCGATGTTTGGGCCTGATCCCTCCAGTTGGCTTTGGCAAAAGCAACACTGCTCTCTGATTTTAACCAACTTTTGATTTTATAATCTCCATTGATGACAAAGTTTAATCGGCGATAGAATGAAGATTTGGCTATACCATCTTCGTTGTACATGCCCAGGTTGGCATAATAGGTACCCTTGTCATTTCCGCCAGACATGCCGATATTATAATCCTGCAATACGGCTTGATTGCGGAATGCATTGTCAGCATAGCTGAACTCTTTGTATAGAATATCCTTGATTGTTCCAGCAGGATCATAGGCTCCTGAGGCATTCGTTGGAATGGCATCCTTCATCACCTTCCATCCATTTCCTTTAGTAAGCAATTCCCTGTTTGCATCGGATAAAACCATAGGACTGAATAAGGCGTTCAAGTCATAATTGCCATCCACAATTGCCCCAGCAGCATTCTTGTACACGTTACCTGTTCCCCTGGGCCCGGAAGTATTGATCAAACTTTGGTTACCATTGACTTTGAAGGTTTCAACCAAAGCTTTCCTGCCCCAAAACAAATATTCTTCAGCAGTAAGCAATTCATAAGGTGAATTGAGCGTATTAACCCCAGATTTCATTTTAAATGCAATCGAAGATGAACCTGCTTTACCCCGCT
>JAJTFY010000112.1 GCA_021299175.1 Chitinophagaceae bacterium | reverse complement strand
GCGATACCAAAACTGGGTCAGACAAAGGCTTTGTTTGTTGGCTTGGTGATGTATACGCTTGGCATGGTATGCTTTGCCTATGCCGCCAATACCTATATGATGTTTGCTTTTTGCATCATTTATTGTCTTGGAGGAATTGCCGGCCCCGCCTTGCAGGGCATCATCTCTTCCCATGTTCCTGCCAATGAACAGGGAGAATTGCAGGGCGCCCTGACCAGCCTGATCAGCGCAACTGCCATTGTTGGCCCGCCCCTGATGACCAACCTGTTTTCGTTTTTCAGCAGGGACGGAGCACCGCTTTATTTTCCTGGCGCTCCCTTTATTGCTGGTGCGTTTTTCTTCCTTTTCAGCACAGTGATCACCTTCAGAAGCCTTCAGGCTGAGAAAAGGGCAGCCCCTTTTTAAGGAAAATGTTGTTAAAATGTGCAAAAAAGTACCGATTTTTTTATTTATTTCTTGCAAATCAAATTATTAAGGCTAGCTTTGCCCTGTAATTTGAGTTAAGTACAGTATTTAGTAAGTGAAAGTATTTTCTGCTACGCATGTTCTGCTAATAGTAAGTCTTCTTTACGCCTGTGTTTCTCTCATCCTTTTTTAATTTTTTATTTTTTTGAAATGAACATTTATGTTTCAAATTTGAGCTTCAACGTACAGGATGAAGACTTGAAAGAATTCTTTGCTGAGTATGGAGAAGTAACTTCAGCAAAGGTTATCACAGACAAATTCACTGGTCGTAGCCGTGGCTTCGGTTTTGTTGAAATGTCTGACGATGCAGCCGCACAGAAAGCTATCCAAGAATTGGATGGTGCAACTGTTGAAGGCCGTGCCATCAAAGTAAGCGAGGCGAAGCCTCGTGAAGCGCGCCCTAGCAATGGTGGCAGCGGTGGTGGTGCTCCTCGCCGTAATTTCGGCGGTGGCGGCGGCGGTGGAAACCGTTGGTAATCGCATCAACTATCTGATTGAAAAAGGGAACCATTGGTTCCCTTTTTCTGTTGAAGAAGCTGAACAAGCGGGACGCGTTGAAGCGGTTGAAGCGGCCTGCGGCTTGTGAGGTTCAATGATACAGTTGAAGTTGAATAATATTTTCTTAAACCCCTTGTCCCTCGTCCCTGGCTGTTCATCTCATCCCTAATCCCAATTCTTTTCTGCAACTTTGCATTACAATCTTACACATGAGCATCGTAAACGAATTCAACGAGTACAGAGAAAGGATGAATGATGTCATCCTGGGTAAAGGTAATCTGGTGATGAAGCGTCTTTGGAACCTGGACACCAATACCTATCAGGAAGGGGCATTGGATGTGAAGACCAAGGAAATGCTGGGCCTGGTGGCCAGCATGGTATTGCGTTGTGATGATTGCATCAAATACCACCTGGGCAAATGCCATGAACTGGGATTGACAACAGATGAAGTGTATGAGGTTTTCTCTGTAGCCAATATTGTTGGCGGTACCATCGTCATCCCCCATACCAGAAGGGGCGCAGAATATTGGGAGGCCCTGCAGTCATCCAACGAAACAAAATAATTGAGTATATTTAAAGGAATAAACGTGTTTTATGAGTGAAGTATTACAAACAGCAGCGCCGCTCACTTCCAAAGATTTTCAAACAGACCAGGAAGTAAGGTGGTGTCCGGGATGTGGAGACTATTCCATCCTTGCACAGGTGCAGAAGGTGATGCCAACCCTTGGAATTCCCAGGGAAAACATTGTCATTGTTTCAGGAATCGGTTGCTCAAGCCGCTTCCCTTATTATATGGAGACTTATGGCATGCATTCCATCCATGGAAGGGCAACTGCCATTGCCAGTGGACTGAAGGCAACAAGGCCTGAACTGAGTGTTTGGATTGTAACCGGTGATGGTGATTCACTCAGCATTGGAGGCAACCACACGATACATTTGTTGAGAAGGAATTTTGATGTGAACATCATGATGTTCAACAACCAGATTTATGGTTTGACAAAGGGGCAGTATTCTCCAACATCAGAAGAACACAAGGTGACCAAGTCTACTCCTTTTGGCAGCATTGATCATCCGTTCAATCCGTTGGCATTGGCCATGGGTGCTGATGCCACCTTCATCGCAAGGACAATGGATCGCGATCCAAAACACCTGCAGGAATCCTTGTTGCGCAGCAATGCCCACAAGGGAGCATCCTTCCTTGAAATCTATCAGAACTGTAACATCTTCAATGATGGGGCATTTGAAATCTTTACAGACAAGGCTTCAAAGCCCATGGAAACACTTTTCCTTGAACAAGGCAAGCCATTGGTTTTTGGTGCCAACAAGGAAAAAGGAATCAAACTCGATGGCTTCAAGCCTGTTGTGGTTGACCTTGCCGATGGTGCCAGCGCAGATGATTGCTGGATCCACGACGACCATGATTTCTACAAGGCACAGATTCTTGTGCGCATGTTTGATGATCCTCGCATGGCAGGCCATCTTCCAAGGCCTTTTGGTGTTTTCTATGAAACCGAAAGGGCATGCTATGAAGACCAAATGCAATTGCAGATTGATGAGGTGATTGCCAAGAAAGGCCTCGGCGATCTCAACAAATTGCTCCGTGGCGGCGAAACCTGGACCATTTCATAAGTTGGGTTTAGGCAATTAATTCAGGCTTATCGGTGGCAGCACAATGGTAGTCACTTCATTCTGTTTATATTTGAAGCGATGCTGATTACTGTACATCCAAAAGATCCACAACAAAGATTGATCAATCAAATTGCCGATTGTTTGCGCAACGGCGGTGTGATCATTTATCCTACTGATACTGTCTATGGTTTGGGCTGTGATATTTTTCAACCCAAAGCGGTGGAGCGGATTTGCCGCATCAAAGGGATTGATCCAACAAAAGCCAATCTCTCCTTCATTTGCAGCGATCTTTCTGACCTGAGCAAATATGCAAGGGCCATCTCTACACCACAGTACCGGCTCATCAAGAACCACATCCCTGGTCCCTTCACTTTTATTCTTCCTGCCAGCAAGGAAGTGCCCAAGATCCTGAAAAGCAAAAAGGATACCATTGGGCTGAGGGTGCCCGATCACAACATTACCCATGCCATCGCTGCGGCGTTGGGAAATCCCATCCTGAGTTCATCCCTTCCCGGAGACATGGTGGAAGAGTACACCGATCCTGAACTCATCCATGATAAGTTTCACAAACTGGTTGACATCGTTGTTGATGGGGGAATTGGTCGCTTGGAATATTCGACCATTGTTGACATGACGGATGAAGAGCCTGAAGTGATCAGGCAAGGGGCAGGAATATTGGGTTAATTTTTCAGCTGAAAACTCTCTCTGTGCAGTGCGCATCTTCCGAATGCGGCAATCGCCCTGCGATGATCAAGTGTGCCATAGCCCTTGTTCTTGATCCAATTGTACTGGGGATATTTTTCATGGTGTTCCAGCATGAAATCATCGCGGTAAGTTTTTGCTAAGATGCTGGCGGCTGCGATGGAAAAATATTGACCATCACCTTTGATGATGGTGGCATGTGGAACTTTTTTATAGGGCTTGAACCGGTTACCGTCGATGATGATGAAGGATGGCTTTTTCTTGAGCTGATCCAGTGCCAGGTGCATGGCCTTGATGGAGGCATTCAGGATATTGATTTGGTCAATTTCTGCTGCATCAATTTTGGCCACTGCCCAGCTGATGGCAACTTTTTGGATCACATCCCTCAGGGCATGAACAGTTCCTGGTAAAATGGTTTGAGCATCTGCTGCAAAGTAGCAAGAAAAATTCATCAAAAATCCCCTCCCACGCACAACTGCAATACCTTTGCAGCATGATAGCAAAAACTGATGCCAAAAAGTCGAATGCCGTAGCGATATGGTTGTTGATTGGGGTAGGAATGATCATTGTTCAGGTGCTGCTGGGCGGGATCACAAGGCTGACGGGGTCTGGATTGTCGATCACCGAGTGGAAGCCCATCCTGGGGGCCATCCCTCCATTGAATGAAGCATCCTGGCTGAAGGGATTCGAGCAATACAAACAAATCGGGCAGTTCAAGCACCTCAACTTTGAGTTTACCCTTGCTGACTTCAAATTCATCTATTTCTGGGAGTGGTTTCACCGAGAATGGGCGCGGTTGATTGCCCTGGTATTTCTCATCCCTTTCATTTATTTCCTGGTCAAAAAAATGTTCAGGAAAGAGATGATCAATCCTTTGTTCATCCTCTTTCTGTTGGGTGCGGCACAGGGCCTGATCGGTTGGATCATGGTGGCAAGCGGGCTCAACGATGAGAAGCTCTATGTTGACCATCTCCGCCTGGCCATTCATTTTATTTCTGCCTTGGGGTTGCTTTGCTATACCTACTGGTTTGCCATGATGCTGTTGGTGCCCAAGGATCAACATGTGGTGAATCCTTCACTCAAGCAATTCACGCTTTGGTTGTTGGCGCTGCTCGTGGTTCAGCTGGTCTTTGGCGCATTCATGGCCGGATTGAAAGCCGCAAACTTCGCCACCACATGGCCCTCGATCAATGGTGAGTTTGTTCCATCCTCTTTTTCCAATGATACCTTGACCAGCTTTACCCATGATCCTTTGGCGGTTCATTTTATACACCGCATGCTGGCATATCTTATCGCAGGCTTGGTGCTGCTCTGGCATCTTCGGGCCAAAAAAATCATTGGCGGAACCCTGTTTACACAACTGAGGTCCTTGCCCTTGTTGGTGGTGTTTCTGCAAGTGCTCCTGGGTATTTTAACCGTATTGTTTGCCGACAACAAAACAGCATTGTTGTGGCTGGGTGTTGCGCACCAATTCACCGGCATGATGTTCTTGTTGCTGATGGTTGGCATGGTCTACCTGATCAGGAGAAAATGATCAGTTGGCATTGAAGACAATCGGGTATTTCAACATGGCGCTCAACTGTTTGGTGGTGATGCGTTGAACAGCCTCGCTTGCATCATTCTTGAAAAGAAGGGCGTGCATGATCAGTTTGGTCCTGGTATTGTAAACAATCTTCCAGCAATAATCCGGAACGCCCACGCCGCTGCCAATGGTCTGTTTCCCATAAATCGCGCCCGTATAAATTTTCAGTCTGTCGCGTTGGCTTTCCTTTCTGATGGTTGTCTCCCAGCTTTTCCATGATCCCCTGTTGAGCTTCTGGTGTTGCGGAATGCAATTGTAGTAAGAGAAGGTGCATTTTTCCATCGTACAATCAAAAGCAAAATCCTCTGCATTGGCCAGGTGGCCCCGATCGTAGCCGCTTTTTGCATAGTCCTTGTTGCTGGCAGATCTATACTCCTTGGTGAAGGACAGCTGTTTTCGGGAGCAGTCGCCGCCGCCCTTGTATAAATAATACACCACATAAAGGGGAGACTTGACGCTGTAGGAGTAATAAGAGGTATAGGCCGGCTTTTGGATAACCGTATCAATCCGTTGGGCAATTCCCTTTTGCAAGTGCAGCAAAAGCAGCAGGTGAAGGAGGATATTTTTCAGTTGTTTTTGCATCAGGAGCTTCAAATTTACCGTTTTAAACGGGCGAAAACCATTTCTTTGCAATTCAATCGTTGGATGATTTGGAGTCAACAAAAATCAAATACCGGATCGACAATGCCTTTCATATGCTTCGTCATTTTGAGGGGATGGACGAACATTTGCAATCGAGTTTGTTGAGGGCTGGCCATGTTGAAAAGACCATCCAATCCGCACTGACACTTCCTGGATCAAGGTTTTTTTCAAACTTTGCTTTGGATATTCCAAGCCTCCTGAAAAGGGCATTCCATTATCCATTTGTGTTACTGGAAACCGGGGATCGCACCATCCAGATGAATGGGCAGGTTCCGCCAACTGATTTCCCCAATGGGATTGGAACAAAGGCCGTTGTGCATGTGGATGAGTTGTCTGCAACGGAAAGGGCTGGCATTTTTCTAAAAAAGAACCGGGGACTGGATTTGCTTCATCTTCAAGTGAACAAGATTCCGCCCACCTGGGAGTTTACCCTGGTGCTCAGGCCTACCCAGCAGGGCCATGTTTTCATCACAGCTTTTCCTGGCCCTCCAGCCTTACCACTTCCCCAACACCGGTTGAGCAGGAAAAGGCAGGAGGAGTGCAGGGCCTTCTGGGACGCGCATGTTTTTTTGGTTGAAGCAGGGTGAGCATGTAGTTTACCATCTCAACAATGCACTGGCCCAGGTGAATCCGCTTCCAAATGCAGCCAGGCAAACGGTATCACCATCTTTGATCAGGCCTTTTTCCCAAGCTTCGCAGAGGGCTATGGGCACTGATGCAGCAGTGGTGTTGCCATATTGCTGGATATTGTTGTAGACCTGGTCATCGCGAAGCTTCAGCGTATGCTGGACAAATTGGGCGATGCGCAAATTGGCCTGGTGGGGAATCAGCATGTCCAGGTCTGCCGGGGTCATGTTGTTTTTGGCCAGGGCCTCCATGATCACTTCGGGAAACTTCACTACTGCTTTTTTGAAAACGGCGGGTCCGTCCATGGTTGGATAGATTTGTCCATCATCAATCATGGCATGGCTGAATCATGGCATGGCTGAAAAACATTTGTCCGATTTCAGCCTCATCAAAGCTGGCATATTTCTCCTCTTTCCAATGGTTGGCATGAGTACCTGGGTTGTACATGGCCAGGATTTCTGCACTTTCTCCATCGCTGTGCAGATGGGTGCTGAGGATGCCCTGTCCTTCCTTTTCTGTGGGTTGGAGCACAGCAGCACCTGCACCATCGCCAAATATAACGCTGACGTTTCTTCCCCTGGTGGTGAAATCCAAGCCAAACGAATGTTTTTCACTTCCAATCACGAGGATGTTCTTGTACATGCCCGATCGAATGAATTGGTCGGCCACACTCAATGCATAAACAAAACCACTGCATTGATTGCGGATGTCCAGCGCTCCGATTTCTTTCATTTTCATGGCGCGTTGCACCAATACCCCGCAGCCAGGGAAATAATAGTCCGGACTCAGGGTTGCGAAGATGATGAAATCGATGTCTTGGGGAGTAATACCCGCACGTTCAATGGCTACCTTGGCGGCCTCCACAGCCATGGTGGTGGTGGTTTCCTCAGTGCGGTGGGCATATCTTCTTTCTTCAATCCCTGTTCGCTCTCGGATCCACTCATCGCTGGTGTCCATGTATTGAAGCAGGTCATTGTTGGTGACAACTCTTTTGGGGAGGTATTTGCCGATGCCGGCGATTTTTGAATGAAGCATGGATAAAGGTTGAAGTAGTTGAGGTGGTTGAAGCGGCCTTCGGCCTGTTGAAGGGGTTGAAGTGATGAGATTGTTCACTTAAATTAAGCAATAAATCCGAGGTTTAAAACTTGGCCTAAAATCAAATTCTTTGTCATGGGGGGTTAAAATGCACCTTACTCGCCTGATGCTCATTATGGGCACAACAGTAATTTAACTTGCCCACCCGCCTGAAAAGGCTTAACTTTGCGGCCTCTAAACAAGATTATGAATATTAGAAACATCGCTATTATTGCCCACGTTGACCATGGTAAGACAACCCTGGTAGATAAGATTTTGCATACCGCCAAGGTTTTCCGCGACAACCAGGAAACTGGAGATTTGATCATGGACAGCAATGATCTGGAGAAAGAGCGTGGCATCACCATTTTCAGCAAGAACGCTTCTGTTACATATAAAGATGTGAAAATCAATGTGATAGACACTCCAGGCCACGCCGACTTTGGTGGTGAGGTAGAGCGTGTATTGAAAATGGCGGACAGTGTTATCCTGCTGGTGGATGCCTTTGAAGGCCCCATGCCACAGACCCGATTTGTATTGCAGAAGGCCCTCCAGCTGAACCTGCTTCCTATAGTTGTGATCAACAAGGTAGACAAGCCAAACTGTCGTCCAGACGAGGTTCACGATGCCGTTTTTGAGCTTTTCTTCAACCTGGATGCCACTGAGGCACAGCTTAATTTCCCAACCTTCTACGGTTCGGGTAAGAATGGCTGGTTCAATGATAGCCTTACGCCAACAGAAGACATCGTTCCTTTGATGGAGGGCATCCTGAAATATGTTCCCGAGCCTAAAGTTACTGAGGGCAACCTGCAAATGCAGATCACCTCTCTGGATTACTCTTCATTCCTCGGCCGTATTGCTGTTGGAAAGGTGGCCAGGGGTAGCATCAAGGAAAATCAGCCCATCACTTTGATGCAGGCGGATGGCGTTGTTAAAAAGCAGCGTGTAAAGGAATTGTACGTGTTTGAAGGAATGGGTAAAAGGAAGGTGACCGAGGTAATGGCCGGCGACCTTTGCGCTGTTGTGGGCATCGAAGGATTCAACATTGGTGATACCATCGCTGATTTTGATGAGCCTGAAGCTTTGCCTGTCATCCATGTGGATGAGCCTACCATGAGCATGTTGTTCAGCATCAACAATTCACCTTTCTTCGGCCGCGATGGTAAGTTTGTTACCAGCCGTCACTTGCGCGATCGCTTGATGAAAGAAACAGAAAAAAACCTTGCCCTCAGGGTAAAAGAGACCGATAGTGCAGACAGCTTCCTCGTATTTGGTCGTGGTATCCTGCACCTTGGTGTATTGATTGAGACCATGAGAAGGGAGGGATATGAGTTGACCATTGGTCAG
The DNA here is from genome assembly GCA_021299175.1 of Chitinophagaceae bacterium. Lineage (GTDB taxonomy): Bacteria > Bacteroidota > Bacteroidia > Chitinophagales > Chitinophagaceae > Pollutibacter. Next base: position 3,301 of record JAJTFY010000112.1, on the reverse strand, counting down.
CCCCAGGTGCTTGTGAAGGAAATCGACGGCAAGAAATGTGAGCCGTATGAGATTTTGGTGATTGATGTTCCTGAAGAATTTGCTTCAAAGGCCATTGACCTGGTGAGCAGGAGAAAAGGAGAGATGACGGTCATGGAAACCAAGGGGGACATGCAGCACATCGAATTTGAAATTCCGAGCCGTGGATTGATTGGTCTCAGGACCACCATGCTGACTTCCACCGCAGGTGAAGCCGTGATGGCTCACCGCTTCACAGAATACAAGCCTTGGAAAGGCGCCATCCCCGGAAGGAACAATGGTGTATTGTTGGCCAAGGAAGGTGGAAATACCACCGCGTACTCACTGGACAAATTGCAAGACCGCGGATTCTTCTTTATCGATCCAGGTGAAGAGGTATACAAGGGAATGGTGATCGGTGAAAACAACAAGCCCGGCGATCTGGTGGTAAATCCAAACGAAGGAAAAAAACTGACCAACATGCGTTCAAGCGGTACCGATGGTGCTGCCAGCATTGCTCCTAAAAAGCAAATGACCCTGGAAGAATGCATGGAGTATATCCAACACGATGAGTGTATTGAGGTTACCCCCAATTTCATCCGTATGCGCAAACTCATCCTGGATGAAACAGAAAGGAACCGCCTGGCCAAACAAATGAAGGCCGACGCTGTTTAATTTACATGAAAAGGTTTTTGGCCATCCTCTGCATGCTTCTTGTCTTCGCAGTTGCGAATGATGCAAAAGCGCAATGCTCAATTTGTACCAAAACAGCCCAACAGCTTGGTCACAAACCTGCACAGGGTTTGAACAGTGGTATCATTTACCTCATGATTGCGCCGTTGGCCATCATCGGCTTTGTGGGCTTCAGGTGGTGGAAGGGCGGAGGACTGAACCAAACCCCTGAATAACTCAACCCTTTAACCCATCATCATGAAAAGGATCCTGTCGTTTTTTGTCATTCTCCTTTCCGTACTTGCTTTCAATGCATGTACCGTCAACAATGTTACCATTGATGACGAAATCGGCGGAATCTTCGAGAAGCATGGTGTGAAAGGAACCTTCGGCATGTTTGACAACAGCAGGGGAACGTTCACGATCTATGACCTGGACCGTTTCAAGCAGAATTATGCACCTGGTCAAACCTTCAATATCGTCAGCACCATGGTAGCCTTGCATACAGGCAAACTCACTGATGATAGCTCTCTGGTAAAAGGCAATGACTCACTGGCGTCAACCCTCAATATTTATACTGCATTCCGTGCGAACTCAACGCCACATTTTGAAACAGTGGCTTCACTGATTGGCAAAGACACCATGAAGTTTTGGGTGGACAGCCTGAAGTATGGCAACAAGAAAATCGGAACCGATCTCCAGCATTTTTGGATGAACGATAGCCTGCAAATCTCTGCAGATGAACAACTTGGTTTGATCAAACGATTGTATTTCAAGCAGCATCCCATCAGGGCCAGTGTGCAGGAAAGCCTCAAGAAAATGCTGATTGTAGAGAACAATGCACAGTTCCAAACGGCCTATCAGCTGGGTTCAGTGAGTCTCAAGGGCAAGCAGCTGGGTTGGATTGTTGGATGGATTGAAGAAAACAGGCATGTCTATCCCTTTGTCATCAATTTTGATGCAGGGGCTGAAGCGGATACCAACGCCATCGGAAAGAAACTCATGGACGATATCCTTGCGCACATCGGATTTTTCAAGGGCATCATGTAATCACAACCTAAGTTAACGGGGCAGGAGAAATTGATTAAAGGCAGGCCCTGGTTCCAACATTCTATTTCACAATCATGTAAATTGCAATTGATGCAAGAACATAATTCAGTTTCAGGTCTGTCAAGCCTCGTATCTTATCAGCGGTTGCAAACAGCAGAAGTCAAGATCGGAGATTTGTTGTTGGGCAATGGCCATCCGATCAGGGTGCAGACCATGACCACCACCGACACGATGAATACCATCGCAACGGTCGAACAATCCATCCGCTGCATTGAAGCCGGTGCGGAACTGGTGAGAATCACAGCACCCTCGAAAAACGAAGCCCAAAACCTGCTTGAAATCAAAAACGAATTGCGCAAACGTGGCTATAACACACCCCTTGTTGCAGATATTCATTTCACACCCAATGCCGCAGAGATTGCTGCGCGCATCATTGAAAAAGTGCGGGTGAACCCAGGCAATTATGCCGACAGGAAAAAGTTTGAATTCATTGAATATACCGATGCGGCTTATGTTGAGGAGATCGATCGCATCCGCGAAAGATTCACACCGCTGGTAAAAATTTGCAAGGAATACGGAACTGCTATGCGCATCGGTACCAACCATGGTTCATTGAGCGACAGGATCATGAGCCGTTATGGCGACAGCGCCATCGGCATGGTGGAAAGTGCAATGGAGTTTCTCCGCATCGCGAGGGATGAATCCTATCACAACATTGTGCTGAGCATGAAGTCGAGCAATCCGCAGGTGATGGTTCAGGCCTATCGTTTGTTGGTCCAAACCATGACCAATGAGTTTGGTATTTGTTATCCTTTGCACCTTGGTGTAACAGAAGCGGGAGATGGTGAAGATGGAAGGATCAAATCTGCTATCGGCATTGGAACCCTTTTGGAAGATGGCATTGGCGATACCATCCGCGTATCGCTGACTGAAGATCCAGAGTTTGAAATTCCCGTATGCCTTGACCTTGTCAAGCGTTACAATGGTATGAGTGCTGCATCAACTGTTCCGGAAATCATCAAGTTGCCCTATTCACCGTTTGAATACAAAAGGCGTGAAAGTTTTGCTGTTGAAAACATCGGCGCAAAGCAGGTTCCAGTTGTGGTATCAGACATGAGCAGCGCTGCATCCATTCAACCTGAACAACTGCAAAGCATTGGATATACGTATGATGAAGCCACAGACAAATGGAGCATCGGCGATGCCGCTGCGGATTATGTGTATACCGCCTCTACCCCGATTGCATTTGCATTGCCCGGAACCTTGAAGAATATTGTGAATGCCTCTATTTGGGATGCATCAAGCGAATCACAGTTCCCGATTTTTTCTCTGGCTGATTTTGTTGGTGCCGGTTCAAAAAGCACACGCATCAATTTTGTGATGGTGGATTGTTATAGTGATAACCATGATGCATTGTCTGCTCAAATGGAGATGATTCAGCAAGCAGCCACTGATCAAACAGTTGTATTTTGTTTGAGCAGCAAAAACCGCAACGCCATGCAAAGTGTGCGCCGCATGTTCATTGAACTGACCAATCTTGGCATCCGTAATCCTGTGGTGCTGGTTACCGATAGCGGCATGC
>JAJTFY010000111.1 GCA_021299175.1 Chitinophagaceae bacterium | reverse complement strand
ATCTTTCTCGCCCATGTAAACGATGCACTCAATGCCTTTCAATGCACAAACGGTAGCAGTGGCAACCCCATGTTGCCCGGCACCGGTTTCTGCTATGATTCTTTTTTTACCCAGTCGTTGAGCAAGCAGGATCTGACCAATGGTATTGTTAATCTTGTGGGCTCCTGTATGGCAGAGGTCTTCCCGCTTCAGGTAGATGGTGGAACCAAACCGTTCACTCAACCTTTCGGCAAGAAAAAGTGGCGTTGGCCTTCCAACATAGTCCTTCAACAAGGCATCAAATTCAAGTTGAAATGCCGGATCGTTGGAAATAGAAATATAATTTTCCCTAAGGTGTTCCACATTCTGGTACAACATTTCAGGAATATAAGCACCACCAAAATCGCCATAATAACCCTGCTCGGTTGGTTTTGAAAAACTTTTTATCATATCAGTTGATCTTTTTTAGTGCGTTAAAAAATGTTTCCACTTTTTTCAAGTCTTTCAGGCCCGGGGAAACCTCGAACTTGCTGTTTACATCGATGGCAAAAATCTTTTGCTCATTTTTACAAAATTGCGCCAATTGGTCCACATCATCAGGACCAATTCCGCCACTGAGGAAATAAGACTTTGGAACCGGTGCATGACAGAGCAAATCCCATTTGAACTGTTCTCCAGTGCCACCATATTGTTTGCCCATGGTATCAAAAAGGTAGAGGTCCACCACGTCATTGTATGGAAAGGTTTTGTAGGGAATGTTTTCATTGTTGCCAATCCTGAATGCCTTGATGGTGTTTACATGATTGGAAATATGCTCACAATAGCGTGGGGATTCATCGCCATGCAGCTGTACCATATCCAACTTCCATTTGTCCACTGTACGCAAGACAGTATCCTGTTCCTCGTTGACGAAAACGCCTACCCTGTTGATGCGGAGTTTTTCTTTCTTCAGCAATTCGGGTGTTAGTCCGGCTTTGGTGGCATACCGTGGAGATTGGGGATAGAAAATCAATCCCGCAAAATCCACGCCAATGGCCTCCAGCTGCTTCAGCTGTGCGATATCGGTCATGCCACATACTTTCAGTCTCATCCCAACAGTTGAATATTGTTCCTGAATGTTCTTAACGCCATTCCCGGATCATTTGTTTTCATAAAATTTTCTCCAATCAAGAATGCATTGTAGCCGTTGTCTTTGAACAACTTGACCTGGGCAGGATCATCGATGCCACTTTCAGCCACTTTCAATTTTCCCTTGGGAAGTTGTGATGCCATCTTCAAACTGCGTTCAATGTTTACATCGAATGTTTTCAGGCTGCGGTTGTTGATGCCCACCAGGTCAACGGTTTCACAGACATGCTCCAGCTCATCCTCGTCATGCAATTCCAGCAAAACCTCAAGACCCAATGACCTGGCCAGTGTTGACAAACGAAGCACTTCTTCCTTGCTCAGACAAGCGGCAATCAATAAAATCAGATCAGCTCCCATTGCCTTTGCTTCATGCACCTGGTACTCATCCACAATAAACTCTTTTCTCAAGATGGGAATATCCAATACAGGCCTGGCCCTCTCAAGGTCCTGATCTGCACCTCCGAAAAAGAAATCGTCTGTCAATATGGAAACCGCTGATGCACCTGCATGCTGGTATGCTTTGACAACATCTACTGGATCGAGCTGATCATTGATGATGCCCTTGGAAGGTGATTTTCGTTTGAACTCGGCAATGATGCCAGATGCACCAGGCAGGGACAAGCCAGCTACCAAAGAAATGGCATTACGTGAATAATGGGGCTGATGCTGCAGAGCAGAAAGCCCCCTCAATTGCTTTCTTTGAGCAACTTCTTCTTTTTTTCTTGCAACTATGGTATCTAAAATATTCATTGGGTTCATGATTGAATGGCGATCAGTGACTGCAGGGTCTTCAACGCTTTTCCACTTTCAAGGCTTTCCTTTGCTGCTGCAAATGCGGTTGGATAGTCTGCATACTCGGGCGTCATGAACAGTCCCATGGCAGCATTGGCAGTGACTACAGCATTTTGTGCTGCAGTACCCTCCCCTTTGAGAATGCGCATGAAAATTGCCGCAGCGTCCGCAACTGTTTCACCACCCCAGATTTCATTTGCATCAATTTGCATGCCTCCAAGCTGCTCAGGGGTATAAATTTTCTCGCCATCTTCTGTAATCACCTTCACATCAGATGTAAGTGAAATTTCATCGTATTCATCCAGGGAATGGACAATCGAAAAATTCCTGTTTTGGCCCTGAAGCATGTAGTTATAGATCCGTGCAATCTCGAGGTTGTAGACCCCTACCATCTGAAAGGCAGGACTGGAGGGGTTTACCATTGGCCCCAGCATATTGAAAAAAGTGCGCACCCTGAGGTTTTTCCTGATTGGACCCACAGCCTTTAGTGCGGGATGAAAAACAGGAGCATGCAGGAAACACATGTTGGTTTCATCAAGCTCCTTGCGCAATTGAGCCTGATCATTCTTGAATGTGTACCCCAAGGATTCCATGAGGTTGGAAGCCCCGCTGATGGAACTGGCCCCATAGCTGCCGTGTTTGGCAACAGGCTGCCCTGCCCCAGCAACGATGAAGCAAGAAAGGGTTGATATGTTGAAGGTATTTTTACCATCACCACCTGTGCCCACGATGTCCATGACTTTTCTGTCTTCAAAATCAATGGGCACACAGAGCTCCAGGAGCGCATCGCGAAAACCCATGAGTTCTTCAATGGTGATTGTTCTCATGAGATAGACCGTCATGAATGCACTCAGTTCATGCTCGTTGAAAGCGCCCCTGCCTAGATCCAACAGGATCTGTCTGGCATGTTCCCTTGACAATGTCTTGTGTTCAAAAAGATAATTCAATGTCTGTTTCATCAATGAATTTTTAAGTTTTACGGTCTGCTCAGCAACCAGTTTTCGAGCATTGTTCTGCCTTGTGGCGTCAGCACACTTTCCGGATGAAACTGTACCCCCTGCACATTGAAACTTCTGTGGCGCAGCGACATGATCATTCCATTTTCATCTGTTGACGTGATCTCCAAATCATCAGGAAAACCTTCTTGCTTCACAACCCAACTGTGGTATCTGCCCACCTCTAGGGTTGTATCCATGCCTTTAAACCAATCATTTTGGTGGATCGATGGCAACAAGCTTTGAGCAAGGTGAATGGGGGTTGCCACACCGTGATAAACCTTAGAAAGGTTGGCGAGTTCACCTCCAAAAGCCTGACCCATTGCCTGTTGACCAAGGCAAACACCAAACAATGCATGTGTTGGTGCAAGGGCTTTGATCAGCGGAAGCAGAATCCCGGCTTCCTCAGGAATGCCCGGCCCTGGAGAAAGCAAAATCTTCTCATACAGTGAAGCGTCTGCAATCGATATTTCATCGTTGCGGAACACATCAACTTCTTCGCCGATGATCTCTTTGGCAAGATGCACCAAGTTATAGGTGAAAGAATCATAATTATCGAGAACCAGTAATCGTTTCAAGGGATATGATGATTTTATTTTTTGTTAATCTCATTGGCAAACAGCACTGCTTTCTTCAAGGCTCCAAGCTTATTGTTGACTTCCTGCAACTCACTCTCAGGAACACTGGAGGCCACAACGCCTGCACCAGCCTGGTAGTACAGTGTATTGTTACGGCTCAGAAAACTCCTGATGAGGATGGCTTGGTTGCATGAGCCATCAAATCCGGTAAAGCCAATGGCACCACCGTAGAATGAACGTTTTGTTTTTTCATATTCATCGATCAACTCCATGGCCCTGAATTTTGGGGCACCACTCAGGGTTCCGGCAGGAAAAGTTTTGGCCATCAACAGAAAGGGATTGGCATTTTCCCTGACAGTGGCCACCACTTCACTGACCAGATGGATCACATGGGAATAATATTTTACCTGTCGGTAATGGGCCACCTTCACATGATCACAAACACGGCTAAGGTCATTTCGGGCAAGATCAACCAACATCACATGCTCTGCATTTTCTTTGGGATCCTGCAAGAGGCGTTCGGCCTCCTTTCTGTCTGTGGCATCGTTCCCCGTCCTTTTGAAGGTTCCCGCAATCGGGTGAACGATGGCCTGCCCGTTGGCGATGATGAGTTGACTTTCCGGCGATGACCCCATCAGCTTGTATTCACCATAATCAAAAAAGAAAAGATAAGGAGAGGGATTGATCATCCTTAAAGCCCGGTAAACATTGAATTCATCGCCTTTGAAAGATTGTTCAAACCTTCTGCTCAATACGATTTGAAATACATCACCTCTGTAGCAATGCGCAATTCCCTTCTTCACCATTTCGATGTATTCCTCATCTGAGAGGTTCGATCTTTCCTCGCCGGTCGACTCGAAAGGAAACTGTGGAAGATCTCTTCCGCAAATGATATTCTCAATCAAATGTTTGTCTCCATCTATACCAGGGATATGGTTTTCCAACAAGTAGAGCTCATCCCTGAAATGATCGATCGCAATGATATATTGGTAGAGCCTGTAGCGCATCAATGGTATAGTATCGCTAACGTTATCGGTTTTTGTTTTTCCCGATTTTGCTGTTGCATAAGGCTTTTCTCTGAACTGGATGGTCTCGAAGAATGGGATGGCATCGTATGCCGTATAGCCATAGAGCCCCTGTGCAAATTTCAATTCCTTTGCTCCGGTTTCTACGTCATATCCTTGCATATAATTCCACACAAGATCCGGAACAGTATTTTCTTCTAGCGAAATCCGCACTGGCAGTTCTCCCGGATACTTGAATTCCACGAGATTGGCGGCAGTGATTTCAATCCCTCCGATGGCATTGATGGCAATGAAAGAAAAACTATTCTCCGCCGTATGGTGGTCTGTACTTTCCAGCAAAATGGTATCCCTGAACTTATCCCTTAGGCGGAGATAAATACCAACCGGAGTATACAAGTCTGCAGCCAACTTTCTAAAGCTGGTACTCAACTTAACCTTGTTCTTTTTTTCCATGCATTGATTGATTTAAAAATAAAAAGCCCCGAATAATCGGGGCTTTACATATGTTATTATACAACATAGGATTTACCCCTTATCAGAGATAAAATGCCAACCGTTGTTTGTATAATTTCTGTTCATTTGTCCAAAATTGACGAAAAACTCCAATAATACCAAAAAATTAATGCCAATTGACAAAAGAATTAGCTGAATTGGTTGAATAATTAACCCAGGTACCTTTTGATCTCCCGCTCAGACTCACGTTGTTTGAGAGATTCCCGTTTGTCGTGCAGTTTTTTGCCCTTTGCCAGCCCAATTTGCATCTTGGCAAATCCCCTTTCATTGAAATAAATTTTAAGAGGGATAATGGTAAAACCCTTGTCTTTCAGCTTCTGTGTAATGCGTGAGATCTCCTTTTTTTTCAGCAGCAATTTTCTGTCGCGCACCGGAGGATGATTTGAATAACTGCCGTATTCATAGTGTGAGAT
>JAJTFY010000020.1 GCA_021299175.1 Chitinophagaceae bacterium | reverse complement strand
TCTTCAGGATGATGCGCATAGTCGTCAATATAGACAATCGAAGGGGTCCTCAGAATGTATTCAAACCTTCTTTTGACTCCAGCAAATGAGGCTACTGCTGACTTGATTTTTTCATCATCAATTCCCAGGTGCTTGGCAATAGCAATGGCCACAAGGCTGTTTTCCACATTGTGCATTCCACCCATGTTCAACCGAAGGCCTTCCAATTCCCAATCCCTACCCTTCACACCATAAGCATAAGACCCATTGTCGATATGCAGTGAAAAAGCATGGATGTCGGCAGCAGTATCTTCAACCGCATAAGTAAGGTGCCCTGATGATTTGAACTCATCTTCACGTTTCAATCCTTTTCGGGTGAGCAGCAATCCATTCTCTTTGAGATTTCCTGCAAATTGAATAAATGCATCCTCCATTGCTGATGCAGTTCCATAGATATCCAGGTGATCGGCATCCATAGATGAAACAGAAATAATATTCGGATACAATTTCAGGAAACTCCTGTCGTACTCATCTGCTTCAATTACACAAACAGGATTGGCATCACTCCAGAAATTGGTGTGGTAATTGGTGGATATACCTCCCAGGAAAGCATTGCATCCGAATCCTGTATCCCTCAGGATATGGGCCACCATCGTGCTGGTGGTTGTTTTGCCATGGGTTCCTGCAATGCAAATATTGAATGTTCCTTTGGAAATAACCTGTAAGATATCACTGCGCTTCAACAGGTTCATCTGCTGCTCTCTGCAGTATGCAATGATTTTATTGTCTTTCGGAATGGCAGGTGTATATACAACGACATCAGCATCTGCAGGACAAGCTGATGCATCATCAGTATAATGCACTTCTATGCCTTCCGCAGAGAGGGCATTTGTAAGTGCTGTTGGTGTTTTATCATAACCGGACACATGTACACCACGGCCATGAAAAAACCTTGCAATGGCGCTCATTCCGATGCCCCCTATTCCAATGAAATAGGCCTTGCGGATATCTGCTATGTCAATCAACTCAACCATTTGTTTTTTCTACTCTTTGAATGATATGTTCAGCAATGACCATATCAGCATTTTTTACATAAAGTGTTGATGCAGCATTTCCGAATCGCTCACATTTCTCCTTGTCTGCAACAAGTTCCAGCAAAGCATCAACAAGATCCTGATCAGCACCATGATCAGGCACCATCAAAGCTGCACCGTTGTTCACCAGGATGGAAGCATTCACCGTCTGGTGGTCTTCTGCCGCATGGGGATAAGGAACTAGTACAGAAGGTTTTCCGCACGCACAGATCTCTGCCAAGGCAATGGCACCGGCCCTGGACACGACTACATCAGCTGCTGCATACGCATAGTTCATCTTTGTGATGAATTCTGTAACACATACATCTTTCCTATTCCTGATTTCCGCAGACACCAGTTCCAGGTTACCCTTGCCGGTCTGCCATATCAACTGAACACCGGCTTGAAAAAATCTATTGATCTGTTTGGCGATAGCGTTGTTGATGCTTCTTGCACCAAGACTGCCACCAATTACAAGCACAGTTGGACTTCCTGATTTGATGCCAAAAAATTCCAGCGCTTCTTCCCGCAATACAGTACTCTCAGCGATTTCCCTTCTCACAGGATTTCCTGTTCTAACCAGCTTTTCAACAGGAAAGAACTTTTCCATACCAGCCGTTGCCACCATGACCAGTGATGCTTTCTTGCCCAGCATGATGTTTGATTTACCGGCGAAGGAATTTGCTTCATGCAAGAAACTAGGAATACCCTTGCGTTGTGCATATTTAAGTACCGGAAAGCTTGAATACCCGCCCACACCAAACACTGCATCAGGTTCAAAGGATTGGAAGATTTTCCTTACCTGGTAAAAACTCTTGATCAATTTAAATGGAAGGCTCCAGTTTTTTAACAAAGAGGCCCTGTTGAATCCAGCAATATCAAGTCCTTCAATGCGGTAACCCGCTTGAGGCACTTTCTCCATTTCCATTTTGCCCTTGGCACCAATGAAAAGCACTTGTATGGACGGATTGATCCTGCGCAAGGCGTTGGCCACAGCAATCGCAGGGAATATATGCCCTCCGGTTCCTCCTCCTGCTATGATGATTTTATTCAGTTTCATTTTGATTCACCCTCCTTCTGTGTTTGGGGAGATCCGTTCCCCTCTAACTTTTCAACGTTTCTGGCCACACTCAAAATGATGCCAATAGACAGGCATGTAAAAAGGAAAGAACTTCCTCCCATGCTGACCAGGGGCAAAGTGACCCCTGTTACAGGAAACAGGTTCACATTTACAGCCATGTTGGCCAGCGCCTGAATCACCAGGGTAAAGCCCAAGGCAAGGGAAAGAAATGCGCCAAATGCATATGGGCATTTTCGCATGATCCTGATGCATCTGTATAGGAAAAGCAGGTAGATCATCAGCATGACGGCTGCACCAAGCAAACCATACTCTTCGATGATGATGGCATAAATAAAATCAGAATAAGGATGCGGCAAAAAGTTTCGGGCTTCGCTGTTGCCTGGGCCCAAGCCCAACCAGCTGCCTTTTGCAATCGCGATTTTGGCTTGTTGCACCTGATAGGAAGATTCCTGTTTATCGGCATACATGAAACTTTGCACCCTTTTGATCCAGGTTTCAACGCGGCCTTTTGTCAGTGCAGCAGGCATGGGATCAGCCTTGCCGGTCTCTTCATTGTAATACATTTTGGCGAATGCAATCAACATGACAATTGGAACCGCAGCCAATAGAATAACCAACCCTATATGCTTCAAACTTGCCCTACCAATAAACAACAGAAAAAGACTTGTTGCACCGGTGAGCAATGCAGTGGAAAGATTTGCCGGTGCGATCAAGGCACAGATCAGCAAAACAGGCAGTATGACGGGAAGAAATCCGGTTTTAAAATCCTTGATCTTGTCCTGGCGCTTGCTCAATTGTCTGCTGAGGTACATGAAGAGGCCAAGCTTTGCCAGATCTGAAGTTTGGAAAGTAAGGTTGATGATCGGAAGTTTGATCCATCGGTTGGCATCATTGAGGTTGGTGCCAAACAGCAGGGTGTACATGAGCAAAGGAACTGATATAATGAACAGGATTTGAGCCACCCTTGAGTATACAGTGTAATTGACAAGGTGTGCAAAGTATATGATGGCCACACCGACTGCAATGAACATGATCTGCTTGAAAAGATAAGACTCTGTACTTTTTGATAATTTGTATGCAAGGGTACCTGTACTGCTGTAAACGGCAAGAAGACTTACCATGGTCAGCAAAACCACAATGGTCCAGATGACTTTGTCACCACGGGTTCTGCTGGAAATGCTTCCCAGTGAATATTGCCTGATATCTAATCCTTCTCCTTGCATTCTTTTTTACTTATAACTCCCTTACCGCTTTTTTAAACTGGTCTCCCCTGTCTTCATAATTTTTGAACAGATCAAAACTTGCACAGGCCGGACTGAGCAAAACCACATCCCCTTTCTGTGAAACACCATAAGCTGCCTTCACTGCTTCGACTGCGCTGGTCGCATCAATGATGGTTGAGACAATGCCTTCAAATGCAGCATGGATTTTTTCATTGTCAATCCCCAGGCAAACAATGGCTTTGACTTTTTCAGCAACCATTTCTTTAATCAAATCATAATCGTTGCCTTTGTCCACTCCACCCAAAATCAGGGTAACAGGTTTGTCCATGCTTTCAAGGGCAAACCATGCGCTGTTGACATTGGTTGCTTTAGAATCATTGATAAAATCAATTCCTTTGACCGTTGCCACCTTCTCCATGCGATGCTCAAGGCTCTCAAAGGAAGTCACCGCATCCCTGATACGATCCTTTCTTATCCCCACTACAGAAGAAGCAACAGCAGCAGCCATGGTATTGTACTGGTTGTGTTTTCCTTTGAGTGCAAAATCAAAAATGCTCATGGCAAATCCATCGCCATGCTTCACGTTCATCTGGCCTTCTTTGATGAAGGCGCCTTTTGGCAATTCTTTTTGCATACTAATCGGTAATGGTTTTGAATTGAATGGGTATAGTTCGAGGTACTTTACGGTAACAGCGTCATCAGCATTGTAGATGAAAAAATCATGTTCGGTTTGGTGTTTGACAATATTGAATTTTGCAGCGATATATTTTTCAAAATCATGATCATAGCGATCGAGATGATCTTCTGTAATATTGGTGAGTACTGCCACATCTGGTCTAAAGGAAATAATATCATCCAGCTGAAAGCTGCTGATTTCTACCACATACATCGGCTTAGGATCAATGGCGATTTGCCTTGCAATCGAGTTGCCGATATTCCCCACGAGTGCACAATCAATACCACCTGATTTGCAGATCTGATAAATGAGGGATGTGGTGGTGGTCTTTCCGTTACTGCCGGTAATACCAATGATCCTGCTTTCTGCCTTATGCCTATATGCCAGTTCCATTTCACTGATGATGGGAATCTGTTTTTCAATGACTTTGACAACAACTGGATTGCTGCTGGGTATACCAGGACTTTTCATTACTTCGTCAGCTGAAAGTATTTTGTCAATGCTATGGGCACCGGATTCAAAATCAATCCTATTGGCCTCAAGTTCATGCTGGTAGTGCTGTTTGATTTTCCCACCATCTGAAAGAAAAACATCATAGCCCTGCTGTTTGCACAATAGGGCAGCCCCTACTCCGCTTTCGCCGCCTCCCAATATGACAATTTTTTTCTTCACTGTTTTTCTATAAATAGATTATCTCATTTTCAATGACATGATCGCGAATACGACAAACAACAAGGTTACTATCCAAAACCGCACAGCAATTTTGCTTTCGTGGTATCCTTTTTTTTGATAATGGTGGTGCAAAGGACTCATCAAAAAGACCCTTCTGCCTTCACCAAATTTTTTCTTTGTGTACTTGAAATAACCAACCTGAATCACCACACTGAGGTTCTCAATCAAAAACACGGCACAAAAAAATGGTATCAGCAATTCCTTTCTCACAATGATGGCCAGCGCAGCGATGATTCCACCCAAGGCGAGACTTCCGGTATCACCCATGAAAACCTGTGCCGGATAGGTATTGTACCAGAGAAAGCCAATACAGGCGCCAATCATGGCAGCAATAAAGACTGATACCTCACCAAGATTGGGGATGTACATGATGTTCAGGTAATCCGCAAAGATCAGGTTGCCACTGGCATACGCAAAGAGTGCCAGACAAGCTCCAATGAGTGCAGATACCCCAGTTGCCAATCCATCCAATCCATCAGTGATATTTGCTCCATTGGAAACAGCTGTCACAATAAAGATGATCACCAGCATGTAGATGACCCAACCATATTCGCGCAAAGAGGCTGGCAATAGTTTTGCATAGTTGAACTCATGGTCCTTGATGAAAGGGATGGTAGTAACAGGCTCGTTGGCTTTTACAAAATAACGCACACCACCTTGGTACTTCACTTGAATGGCATTGGCTGGCTTGACCTTTCCCTTGTACTCCCTCATCACTTTCACATTGTCATTGAAGAGCAAAGTGGCACTGATGATGATGCCCAAGCCTACCTGGCCCAACACCTTGAACCATCCTGCCAAACCATCTTTGTCTCCTTTTTTATATTGTGCACCTTGTTGTTGTGCGATGCGTTTTGCACGGAGCTTCAGGTAGTCATCAACAAAACCTACCAACCCCAACCAAATGGTACTCAACAACAATAATTTGATGTATACCTTGTCAAGGTTGGCAAACAATAGTGTTGGAATCAAGATGCCAAGCAAAATGATAAAACCGCCCATGGTAGGCGTACCCTTCTTTTGCTCTTCACCTTGCAGACCAAGCTCACGAACACTTTCACCCACCTGCATTTTTTGTAAGAACTGTATGATGTTCTTTCCATATACCATTGTAATGAAAAGGGATAACAAAACAGCCAGCATCGCGCGGAACGTAATGAACTGAAAAAGTCCCATCCCCGGAAACCGGAGATGTTCACTTTGCAACCATTGGTAAAGTTGATAAATCATGCTGTTTTATTTATCTAAATCATTGAATGTTTTCACCAATACATCCTTATCATCAAATGAAAATCTTTGACCCTTGATCTCCTGGTATTTCTCATGCCCTTTCCCCGCTACCAGGATAATGTCCTCACCCCTTGCCATCATTACCGCTGTGCGTATGGCTTCCTTCCTGTCTTCAATCATCAGCACCTTCCTTTGCATCACTGCATCCACCCCTTCGAGCATATCATTCAATATAGAAGAAGGCTCTTCACTCCTTGGATTATCCGAGGTGAAAATTGCCCTGGTACTGAATTCCGCTGCTGCAGCTCCCATTAATTTTCTTTTTGATTTGTCGCGATCACCACCACAACCCACAACGGTGATGATTTGCTCACCGCCTTTCTGAAATTTTTTGATGGTAGCCAGTACATTCAACAATGCATCGGGCGTATGAGCATAATCAACAATGCCAATGATGCCTTCCTTTGGGGAAAGCATATAGTCAAACCTTCCTTCAGCACCCGTAAGGTTGCTCATGGCTTGAAGAACATCCAACCGGTCTTCACCAAGACAAATGGCAGTTGCATAAACCGCAAGCAAATTGTAGGCATTGAACTCCCCAATCAAACGGAAATGGACATCCTGCTCATTCACCAACATTTGCAATCCGGTGATGCTGTTATCAACGATTCTTCCTTTGAAATCTGCAACAGAACGAAGGCTGTAATAAAACTTGTCAGCATGGGTGTTTTGGAGCATGATCGCTCCATTCCTATCATCCATGTTGGATATGGCAAAAGCAGTAGAGGAAAGGCCATCAAAAAAATTCCTTTTCACCCTGATGTACTCATCAAATGTTTTGTGATAATCAAGGTGATCATGGGTGATGTTTGTAAAAATGCCTCCCGCAAATTCAAGTCCTGCAATGCGTTGCTGGTGAATTGCATGACTGCTTACTTCCATAAATGCATACTTGCAACCAGCATCAACCATGCGTTTCAACAATATATTTAGCGAAATCACATCGGGCGTAGTATGGGTAGATGGTGAAACTGTTTCACCAATCATGTTGCTTACTGTTGAGATTAAGCCACAGCTAGCATCCAATGACATGAATAATTTGTACAAGAGTGTCGCCACTGTTGTCTTTCCGTTTGTTCCTGTTACCCCAACCAATTTCAAGTGACGACTTGGCTCACCGTGAAAAGCATGGGCCATGATGCCTGCCGCTTTTGCAGCATCATCGGTCTGAATATAATTTACACCAGGGCGCAAACTACTTGGAAGCACTTCACATACGATGGCAGTAGCGCCATTTTGAATGGCCGTTTCGATATAGGCATGTCCGTCTTGTGAAGCACCCTTGATGGCAATGAAGCAACTGCCATGACCAACAAGCCTTGAATCAATCTGCACATCACTGATGTGCAGGTCAGTCCTTCCGGTCAATGACTTGATCCTCACGGTATACAATATGTCTTGCAATAACTTCATTCCCATCATTCAATTGTACTGCCAAGATTCAAATAAACGGTTTGCCCTTTCTGAACAGCCATTCCTGCTGGAATGGACTGCGATATAACTTTTCCTTTTCCGGTTGCAATCACCTGCAATTGCTGGCGTTCAAGCAATTCCAGTGCATCCCTCAAACCAAATCCTTTGAGATCAGGCATGCTACCATGCTGGGTAGACCAGCTGCTTGCTGCCAAATTTTTCTCATTGGTCATTACTTTGCTCCATTCTCCTTTTTTTCCGGCATCAAGTATCGGTTTCCCAATTCCCTTGGCAATGGTTTTAAAATCATTCGTAGCGCCATTCCACTCATACTTGCTGCTGTCGGCATATTTTGGATGCTGATAGCTTGCATATAGATCTGCATCAACAGTAAACAACTTGTTTGCGATCTCACTGAAAACAGGTCCTGCAATTTGTGCACCATAGTACCTTGCTGCAAATGGTTTATTCTTGATCACCACAATACAAGAGTATTTTGGATTTTGTGCAGGAAAATAACCGGCGAAGGAGGATTGGTAGATATGATCGGTATATCCTTTATTTCCATTGGCAACCTGCGCTGTTCCTGTTTTTCCGGCGAGGGTATAAAAACGGTTGAGCAAACTCTTTCCGGTTCCAGACAATACAACTCCTTCCAGGCATGATTGGAGTTGCAACAATGTAGACTTGCTGCAGATTGAATCGCGCAGAACAGTGGTTTTGAATTCCGATACCATCTTTCCATCTTTCATGATGGCATTGACCAGGTATGGTTTCAACAATTTCCCATTATTGGCCACAGCATTGTACACCATCAGTGTCTGCAAAGGGCTGATGGAAATATTGTAGCCAAAGCTCATCCAGGGCAGCGTCACATCACTCCAATTGCGTCCACTTGGATTGGGAATGACAGATGTTGATTCGCCCAATAGATTGATGCCTGATGACCTGTTGAGGTTCAATCGTTCTAGATGAGCAATGAATTTCTTAGGCTGCTTGTAATAATGCGTCACAGCCAGCTTGGCCATTCCAACATTAGAACTCAACTCAAATGCTTGCTTGTAGGTAACATTCGTATGATTATGCCTTTCACTGTCCCAAACTGTTCTGCCACCGAAATCCCATTTACCCCCTTCGAGATTCACAGGAGTATTGAGGTTGATGTATTGATCTTCCAATGCTGCCAACATGGTCATCAGCTTGAATGTAGAGCCGGGTTCTGAACGGGTGATGGCATAATTGAAGTCTTCCTTGTATGATCCGTCGGTCTGCCTTCCCAGGTTGGCTATGGCCTTGATTTTTCCAGTCTTAACTTCCATTACAATACAGGTTCCATTGAGGCATTCATTGGCCTCCAGCATTTTTAACAATGCCTGCTCTGCGACATCCTGAATGTTGATATCGATGGTGGTGATGATATCCTTTCCATTTTCTGGTTCAATTTCAGAACCTTCCACAGGAACAAATGCACCACCAGCAATCCTTCTCACCAACCGCTTCCCGGTGACTCCTTTGAGCAGGCTGTCATATGTTTTTTCCAGGCCAACATTTTTGCTAACCATATTGCCCATTGAGTCGACATATTCACGTGAAAGCCCAATCGTCCTGTTGGCAAGCAATCCAAAAGGAGCCAATCTTTTCTCTTTTTCAATGAAGATGAATCCGTTTTTATTCCTGTTGTACTTGATAAAACCAATATTTCTGAGCAATTGATATTGCTTGAAATCAATATTTTTTCTCAATAAATGGTAGCGATCCTCCCTGTTGAAAACACCCATCAACTCGTGCTTATAAGCACCAGGTGTACCTCCACCAAGAATGGAAGAGAGCTGTATCGACAAACTGTCTAGTGCCTTTTTGAACCTGATGCCATTTTTTTCCTGAACACCCTCAGAACCAAAATCCAGGTAAATATCAAAGAAAGGAATCGAGCTGCTCAGCATTCTGCCATCTTCACTAAAAATCGTTCCACGCTCTGCATCCATTTCCCGGTATTCAAGGTGCAGGCTATCGCTCAATGATTTCCAGTATCCACCTTCAACCCGTTGAATGAACAGCGCCTTTACAAAAATGCAAATGCCCAGTACAAGCATCAGCAAGTAGATCAGGTAGCTACGCCATAATATGTCCTTTTTTGTCTCCAATGACTATTATTGTTTATCCTCTTTTTTTGTTGTTGAATCATTCAATGCCATCGGAGGTTCAAGGATTTCTTTTACTCCTGAAACTGCAACCGATTTTACCACCTCAGATTGTTTGGTCATGAACATCCAATCCTTTCTCACCATCTTGAACTCATACTGCAAATCTTTCAACTCTTTTGTTGTTTTGTTGATATCCTTGATTGCTTTTTCCGCATGATGCCCGTTATAGATATATGCTACTGCCAATGCAGAGAGGAAAAGAAAAAATGGAACATTTTTCACCAACCAAACTTGGTTGATAAAAAACCATTTGATATCATTCTTTTCAAGCGCCATATCCTATATTTATTTCTTCTGTTTTGTCTTTTTTATTTCTTTACACCTATCCTTAATCTTGCACTTCTCGATCTTGGATTCTTACTGACCTCTTCGTTAGAAGGCTCAATGGGCTTCTTGTTCAAGGGCTCAAAAGGTGTTGTTTTTCTTGTGCCATAAACAGGATCAGCCAACTGTGCATCTTCATCCCCCGATTTAAAAAACTGTTTCACAATCCTATCCTCAAGGCTATGAAAGGTGATGACAGACATTCTTCCGCCAGCTTTGATGAGTGATGCAGATTGAACCAGCAGGTCTTTCAAGGCTGCCAACTCATCATTCACTGCAATCCTGAGTGATTGGAAAACCTGTGCGAAATACTTGTTGGGATTCCCCTTGACGACTGGAGCAATGACTGACTTCAATTCATTGATGGTGCGGATCTGGCTTTTGCGACAATGTTCACTCAAGAGTTGTGCAAGTGTTCTTGCATTGGTGACCTCGCCATATTCCTGAAAGACCAACTGAAGCGTTTCTGCAGAAGACTGTTGAATGAAGTCAGCAGCTGTCAAGGCAGCCGATTGATCCATGCGCATGTCCAAGGGTGCATCAAAACGAATGGAGAAGCCCCTGGATGGTTGATCAAACTGATGACTGCTAACGCCCAAATCAGCCAAAATACCATCCACCTCAGTGACGCCATGGAGACGAAGAAAGCGGGTGAGGTGGCGAAAATTATGGGGAATGAATACCAGGCGCGTATCAGCAGTTAGGTTGGCCCTCACATCTTCATCTTGATCAAATGCAAACAGCCTACCCTTTTCATTGAGCCTGGAAAGAATTTCCCTGGAGTGCCCACCACCACCAAAAGTACAGTCCACATAGGTGCCAGAAGGATTGATATCCAATCCATCAACAGCTGGTTTCAGCATTACAGGAATATGATAGGCCTCCCTTTCAGTTTCAGCTGCCACATCCCTGTTCTGCTTATCCAATGCCATCAATTTCCTTTTTTCATGATTGTACTTTCTTTGCCATCACTTCTGCAGCAAGACCGCTGAAGGATTCGGGTGAAAAGTTTTCAAAGAACTGCTGATACTTATTTTTATCCCATATTTCCAATTTGTCCATTGCCGAAACCAACACAATATCCTTTTCCAACCCTGCATGCTCCATCAGGCTCTTCGGCAACAGTAATCTTCCAGCACCATCCACTTCAATCTGGGTAGCCCCATTCAAAAAATAACGCCTGAACTCTCTGACCTTGGGGTCAAAATCATTCAGGGAACTGATATTCTCATAAATCGGCTTCCAGCTCTGCATTGGATAAACAGTGAGGCATTTCTCAAAGCCACGGTTGATCACAAAGACAGGTACTTCCCCTTCTGGCAGCTGTTTTTTTATGCCTGCCGGCAGAAGAAACCTACCTTTGCTATCGAGGGTAGCCTCATATTCGCCTATGAATCCAATCATTTACCTTGGTTTAGAAGAAAAATAACATTTAATGACACAAATTAACACAATTTCCCACTTTCATACACCCATTTGAGATTCTATATTTATACACAGCTGAAACCCAATACAGGCCTAGATTACAGCCCATTTTACCCATATTGCTGTGGATATACTACCAATGAATGTGAATTACCTGTGAATTACCTGTGAATAAATGAAAAAAGAAGCCCTCATACCCCATATTGAAATGGCAGCATTCCATTATGAACTGCCCAACAACCGCATCGCTATGACACCCCTGATCAACCGGGATGCATCCAAACTATTGGTACGTAAAAACAAGATCCTGGACCACAGCCATTACCATCAGTTGCCGGAATTATTGCCTTCCAACAGCTTGCTCGTATTCAACAATACCCGGGTCATCGCTGCCAGACTAAAGTTCAAAAAGTCGTCTGGGGGAGAGATTGAGATCTTTCTCCTTGAACCGGCTGACGGGAACTATGACTGCTTGAATGATCTGCAACAATCCAGCTGGAAATGCCTGGTCGGGGGTGCTAAAAAATGGAAGAATGATGAAATGCTGCAGATTTCCAATGACTTTTCCAACAACAAACTTCAGGCAGCATTGGTGAGCAAGAAAGATGATCACTACCTGATCAAGTTCCTGTGGAGCAGTGGGATTCCTTTTGAAAAAGTCATTGCTGAAACAGGAAAAATTCCATTGCCGCCCTACATCAAAAGAGAAGCCACCGAAGATGATCAACACCGCTACCAGACGGTATATGCAGCACATGAAGGCTCAGTGGCAGCACCTACCGCAGGACTTCATTTCACAGAAACCCTGATCAATAATCTTACTGCGAAAGGAATAGAACATTCTTTTGTTACGCTGCATGTTGGTGCTGGCACTTTCAAACCGGTAACAGCTGCCCTGATTGAAGATCATGCCATGCATGAGGAATACTTTCAGGTACATATCGACCTGATCAGCCAACTGGCAGATATGGATAAAACAATAGTTTCAGTGGGCACAACATCCCTGAGAACCCTTGAAAGCATCTACTGGATTGCAGTGAAAGCCATCAACAATAAAAAAGAGGGATTTTCCTCCAACAACAATCTTGGCCAATGGGAGCATTTGTCCTTATCAAACCAAATACTTCCTTCAAGGGAAGAGACCTTTCAAGAACTGAAGAAGCTGATGATGGAAAATGATGTCGAAAACATCACAGGACATACAGGCATTTGCATTGCCCCAGGATATGCATTCAAGGTGGCCAATGCGTTGATCACTAATTTTCACCAACCCCAATCCACACTGCTTTTGATCATTGCAGCCATCATGGGTGAGGATTGGAAAAAGATGTACGCTAACGCATTGGAAAACGAGTACAGATTTCTGAGTTACGGTGATGGTTCACTATTGTTCATTGAAGATGTTCAATGATCAATGAAGGGGGATGGTGATGGTAAACTTGCTTCCCTTCCCTATTTCACTTTGTACCGATATGCTGCCATCATGGGCTTCTACCATTTTTCGGGTATAATTCAGCCCAAGTCCAAAACCTTTTACATTGTGCACATTGCCGGTATGGGCCCTGAAGAATTTATCAAAGATTCGAGAAATGGTTTCTTTGCTCATGCCAATACCATTGTCCTCCACGGTCAGGGTAATATTGTTTTTCTCATTTTTGGTAGACACCTTGATGACAGGGTCAACGTCATCCTTGGAGTATTTGAGTGCATTGTCAAAAAGGTTACTGATCATATTGACAAAATGTACAGGATGACCCAGTACCTGATCTTTTTCAGCCAACAAAGCAAAGCTGATCTGCGCATTTTTTTCAGCTACCTGTAAGGCAAATTTATCTTCCAACTTGCCCAACACCTCATGTACATGAAGGGGCTTTTTGTCCTTCAATACCTGATTGATATCCAGCTGCGCTGCTTGCAAAATCTGTTCAACCTGGGTATTCATCCTGGCATTTTCTGCCTTGATGATTTGGCCAATGGAAAGCAGTTGCTCTCTGTTTCCAATTATTTTTTCATTTTTCAATGTATCCACTGCAATCGCAATGGTAGCAAGGGGTGTACGCAACTCATGGGTCATGTTGTTGATAAAATCCGTTTTCATTTCACTGAGTTTTTTCTGTGTCAGGATCGTTCTGACAGTCAGGTAAAAAGCAGTGATGATGATCATGGTAAACAACAGAGCAGCAAGGATAACCCAACTTACTGATCTCAATACAAAATCCTGCATGTCATAGGTAATGAGGATCAATGTTTCATCCGGCAAAAGTGAAACGGCCTCATCACCTGAAAGGTTGACCAGGGGCCAGGAGTGAATGGCATAGTTTGTTGTGTCGATATTGCCTATTTCATAGTATTTTTTGAATTCAGGAGTGGCCAGATCAACGTCAGTATTGTTGCTGTTGGAAATAACGGCAAACTGAAACTTAGCTCCTTTTAATCCATTGTCTTCAAAAGATTTTGCAATACTTTTCTGGATTTCCTCCACTGTAAATCGCTCTGCCAACGTTGGCGGTTCGAGCATTTTCAGGAGCTCTTCAGGGGCACCTTTTGGCAAGGCATCCTGTGGAATGGCTGGCAACAGCCTCATTTTTACATCAACAAGATTTTCGACCACCTCGTACTCCACCTCTTGCACCTTGAAATTTACCTGCTCTTTGCGAATAGCCACAACATTCTTCAACCAGGAATATTGGATAACAATAATGCCTATCAGTGAAATGCTGATGAGTATGGTAATCAGTGTAAAAATGCGCTTCATCCTGAAACAAAAATAAGTTGAGCCCTCCATGAAGTTACATAATGCCAGTTTATTTAACTTAGGTTTATGAACAGGATTGAAAGCGGAATGCTGCTGATTGCAGAGCCATTTCTGAAAGACCCTAACTTTCAGCGCTCGGTTGTATTGCTGTGCGAGCATGAAATTACGGGCAGTTTTGGCATTACCATCAACAGGGTCATTGATGAAAAAGTTGCCAATCTGCTAGATGGCATTGGCAACCATGAAATACCGATGTTTGAAGGTGGGCCAGTAGGGCTTGATCAACTCCATTTTCTGCACCGCCTGCCCTTTCAAATTCCCGGCGGAAAAAAGATCGCCGAAAATATCTATTGGGGAGGAAACCTTGAAGCGGCCAAATACCTGATCAATAGTGGAAAAGCAGGGAACGACGGCATCAGGTTTTTCATCGGCTATGCAGGATGGGAATCTGGTCAGCTGAAACAGGAAATGAAAGAAAAAAGCTGGTTGTCTGTGCAGGCTACAGAAGAAATTGTATTCCATGAAGATCCCAAAAGCATGTGGAAAGCAGCCGTAAAATCGTTGGGGGAAGAATTTACTGAAATGATCAATTACCCGCTAGACCCTTCTTTCAACTGACCTCATCAGTTTTCATCCTCAAGGAAAGCAACCAAATCATCATCCCAAGAAAAGCAACAATCGAAAGCGCCATGCGCAATCCTGTTTCTTTGGCAATAAACCCAATGATCGGTGGCCCAATCAGGAATCCTGTAAAACCAATGCTGCTGACAGCAGCAATGGCCGCCGAAGGTGCCATGGATTTGCTCTTGGCGGAGAGCATGTACACAATGGGGATTACTGACGATACTCCGAATCCAACCAGTGCAAAGCCAACGATAACGCCCACAGCTGAATGCATCGCAAGGGCCAGGCTCATGCCAATGAATACAAGGATTCCATTCATTTTCAATACGGTTGAGTAGCCGAAGGCTTGCAAAAGCCTGTCGCCAAAAAATCTTCCTAAAGCCATACAGAGTGCAAATGCTGTATAGCCAACCGTGCTTACTTTATTGATAGCTTGAACAACCTGTCGGTAATATAGCGAAGACCAATCTGCCATTGCCCCTTCAGACATGGCCACGCAAAAACAGATGATGCCCATCAACAGCAACCCCCGGTTGGGCAGCACAAAGACTTTCTGTGGATGATCCGCTGCAGCATCTTTGATCAATGAGAAGGAGAAAAACAGGGCTACCAGGGCTGCTGCAATGGCAACCATGCCAAAATGCATTTCCATCGGATAGCCAACAGACATGGTCCATCCGGTGATGGCTGCAGCGAGAAAAGCGCCAAGGCTCCACATGGCGTGAAGTCCAGACAGAATAGGCTTTTTGAGAAGGTGCTGCACAGAGAGGCCCTGTGTATTCATGGCAATATTGGCAACATTTCCAATGACGCCAAACAGAAAAAGGTCAATGGACATATTCAATACCGAATCAGCCATTGAAATCAAAAAGAGCAGCACTGTGTATAGGAGAAGTGAAGCCGCCGATGCCAGTTTGCTACCCAAACGATGCACCAGCCATCCTGCAAATGGCAATGCGAGCAATGCTCCCAACGGCAACATGAAGAGGACAGCTCCCAATTCAGCCTCATTCAGGGCAAACATATCCTTCACATCTGGAATCCTGGAAGCCCAACTGGAAAAGACCAGACCTGCAAAGAAAAAATAAAAAGAAATGGCTGTTTTGGGCATTGTTCAAAAACTGAATTAAAGATAAAAAGGGACCAATGGTCCCTTTTTAGTAGAATGATTACAGGTATTTTAAATTGCCGTAGCACCCTCCACAAGGACAGATACCTTGTTGTCCAGCACTTCGATGAATCCTCCTGAAATTTTGTAGGAATTGTTTTTGCCGGTTTTATCCAGCAAAATTTTCACAACTCCCGAACCAAGGGCACTCACGATGGGTGCATGCTTTTCCAGGACTTCAAATGATCCGCTGACGCCCGGCAGTTGAACCCCGTAAACATCTCCTGCGAATAATTTTTTTTCTGGTGTCAATATCTCTACCTGCATGTGCGTTTCTTATTTGTTTTTCGATTAACCTTTGGCGGCAGCCATCATTTTCTTGCCTTTTTCAATGGCATCTTCAATGGTTCCAACCAGGTTGAAAGCCGCTTCAGGATACTCATCAACCTCACCATCCATGATCATGTTAAAGCCGCGGATGGTATCCTCAATGCTAACGAATACACCCTTGAGACCGGTGAACTGCTCTGCAACGTGGAAAGGCTGGCTGAGGAAACGCTGAACCCTTCTTGCACGGGATACAGTCAGTTTATCTTCATCGCTCAATTCATCCATACCAAGGATGGCAATGATGTCCTGCAATTCCTTGTAACGCTGAAGAATCAATTTAACCCTGTTGGCGCAATTGTAATGAGCTTCACCGACAATCATGGGCGTCAAAATCCTTGAAGTTGAATCCAATGGATCAACCGCAGGATAGATACCCAAGTCAGCAATCTTACGGCTCAATACCGTAGTGGCATCAAGGTGAGCAAATGTTGTGGCAGGAGCCGGATCGGTAAGGTCATCCGCTGGAACGTAAACCGCCTGAACTGAAGTAATGGAACCATTCCTTGTCGAAGTAATACGCTCTTGCATCAATCCCATCTCAGTGGCCAGCGTAGGCTGGTAACCCACAGCTGATGGCATCCTTCCCAAAAGGGCTGACACCTCTGAACCCGCTTGCGTGAAACGGAAGATGTTGTCTACGAAGAAAAGAATGTCTTTTCCTTTTCCTTCACCATCTCCATCACGGAAATATTCTGCAATGGTCAGACCACTCAAGGCAACCCTTGCACGGGCTCCAGGAGGCTCATTCATCTGACCGAAAACAAATGTTGCTTTTGAATCTTTCAATCCTTCCATGTCCACCTTGTCCAGGTCCCATCCACCTTCTTCCATGCTGTGCTTGAAATCATCACCATATTTCATGATGCCGGCTTCAATCATCTCTCTTAGCAAATCATTTCCCTCACGGGTACGCTCACCCACACCAGCAAAAACCGAAAGACCACCATATCCTTTGGCGATATTGTTGATCAACTCCTGGATCAATACTGTCTTGCCCACACCAGCACCACCAAACAAACCAATCTTACCACCTTTTGCATAAGGTTCAATCAGGTCGATTACCTTGATACCGGTGAAAAGTATTTCAGAGGCTGTGCTCAGGTCTTCAAACTTTGGCGGCTTGGCATGAATGGCCCTTCCGTTTTCTTTTGAAACCGCAGGCAATCCGTCAATAGGATCTCCTGTAACATTGAAAAGACGACCATTGATGGCTGCACCAGTGGGCATTGAGATGGCCCTTCCTGTATCCAGAACTTCGGTACCCCTTACGAGACCTTCTGTTCCGTCCATGGCAACGCACCTTACGCTGTCTTCTCCGAGGTGCTGTTGCACCTCCATTACAAGCTTGTCGCCATTTTCCCTTTTGAGTTCAAGGGCGTTGTAGATCTCGGGAAGCTGACCTTCAAACTGAACGTCAACCACCGCACCGATCACCTGTTTGATTTTACCTCTGCTGGACATGATTATTGTTTAAATTGGATAAAAGTCGATTTCCGGCCGCAAAGGTAAGCAGGATGGGATGATTAGAAAAATTGCACGCAACAATTTTCTAACATTCGTTAAAATCAATCAAAGGAAGTTGTAAAGAATGGCCGCCAGGACTGCTCCCAGGACAGGTCCAACCACTGGAATCGGTGCATATTGCCAGTCACTGCCCCCTTTGTTGGGGATGGGGAGGATGGCATGGGCAATGCGGGGGCCAAGGTCCCGGGCGGGATTGATGGCATACCCTGTCGGACCACCCATGCTGAGACCAATGCCCAGCACCAGCAATGAAACGGGAAGGGCATCCAATGCGCCCAATTTTACTTCGCCTTTTTGGATGTAAAAGATAGACAGCATAAAAATAAAGGTGGCGATGGTCTCGGTCAGCAAATTGCTGAAGGGCTTTCTAATGGCGGGGCCTGTCGAAAAAACAGCCAAAAGCAAGGATGGATCTTTTGTTGCTGAAAAATGGTCTTTGTATGTCAGCCAGGCAAGTACGGCACCGATAAAAGCACCCAACAGCTGCGCCAACAAGTAGGATGGCACTTCGTTCCAGCTGAATTTGCCCGCAACAGCAAGACCAATGGTGACAGCCGGATTCAAATGGGCTCCACTGATGTCTGCTGAGATATAGACCCCTACAAATACTGCAACGGCCCAGGCCAGGGCAATCACCATCAGGCCGGAATTATTGCCCTTTGTCTTGTCCAACAATACATTGGCTACGACCCCTGATCCAAGGGTAATCAGCACAGCAGTTCCAGTGAGTTCAGCTACAAATGGGCTCATATTTTCAATTATTATTTGGTAAAATAAGGATTTTTTAGGTTCCATCAGCACAGGTAGGGTTCAGTCATTTCCTGGAAAAGCCTGACCTGGTCCTCCTTCCAATCAGCATCCATTCCCAACAGTTCAGCCATCAACTTGGCCACAGGTTCGGCAGATGCAATGGCTGCCCTGGCATCCAAAAATAACATACGGGATCTTCGTGCCAGGATATCCTCTATCGTCATCGCCATTTCATGGGTCACCGCCCAGACCAATTCAGCTTTACAATAATTGAATGAAGGATGAATCCGCTCGCCCAGTGAAGGATCATCTGAGATCATTTTCCGAATGTGAACCGCATCTGATCCGTAGACAGATAATTCACTCCCGTAAAGGATGTTTTGGTCATAACCATGCAGGCGCAATTTCCTGGTTGCGCATTTTACAATAGGCAGCTTGGCCACAAACGCTGCATTGTTGACCGCATCTTTTGCCATTTTACGATAGGTTGTCCATTTCCCACCGGTGATGGTAATCAGGTTGCTGGAAGATACCAGAATGGTATGATCCCTGGATGCCAGGGCCGTGCTGCCTTTGTTCAGGGTTTTGACCAAGGGCCTTAATCCAGCAAAAACTGACTTAATATCTTTTCGGGTGATGTTGATGGCATTGTAGGCATTGAAATGATGGATGATAAAATCAATTTCTGCTTCAAGGGCGATGGGTTCATCATTGATCTCATGGACAGGTGTATCGGTGGTGCCAATCACCACTGCATCATGCCAAGGAAGCGCGAACAATACCCTACCATCTGCTGTCTTGGGTATCATCAATGCCATATCACCGGGAAAAAAATCTTTGCTGATCACCAGGTGTACGCCCTGTGATGGCATCACTGCGGCGGGCGCATCAGGATCATCCATATCAAGAATATTGTCAACAAAAACACCCGTTGCATTGATCACCACTTTAGCGTTGATCGTATAATTTTTCCCATTCAGCTCATCCTGGGTTTTTACCCCAACCAGTTTCCCATTTTCCTTGACCAGCCCGGTTACATTGAAATAATTCAACAGGTTTGCCCCCAAATCATTGGCTGTTCTTGCCAATGCAATGGCCAGCCTGGCGTCATCAAACTGGCCGTCAGCGTAGGCTACGCCCCCCTTTAAGCCTTCTTTTTTGAGTGATGGCAATGCTGCAAACAATGCTTTTTTACCCAGGATCCTGGGATGGCCGAGGCCGCGCTTCTGTGCCATCATTGCATAGATGAAAAGACCAATGCCATAAAACCATTTGTTGAACCATGAATAAACAGGAATGATGAACTCCTGAACACGCGTAAGGTGTGGCGCATTGGCGAGCAAAAAAGCCCTTTCCCGCAGGGCTTCAATCACCAATTTGATATTGCCCTGTGCAAGGTATCTCACTCCCCCGTGGACCAGCTTGGTGCTACGGCTGGATGTTCCTTTGGCAAAATCATTTTTTTCCAACAGCAATACCTTGAAACCTCTTTGGGATGCATCAACGGCAATGCCTAGACCGGTTGCGCCACCACCAATGACAACCATGTCCCATATTGTAGCTGTTTCCAATCGTACTATGGCATCTTGTCTTTTCAAATGATCAATTCAATGGTATCTCAATTGTTGGGTGCAGACCAGGCCAATACAGCCTTTACCGCCTTTTGCCAGTTGTTGATATGGCTCTTTTTTTCAGCTTCATCCATGGATGGAATGAATTGTCCTGAGACTTTCCATTGGGATGAAATCTCTTCTACACTGTTCCAAAAACCCACGGCCAGGCCAGCTAGATATGCAGCCCCCAGTGCTGTTGTTTCAATGACTTCAGGCCTCAAAACCTTAACGGAAAGGATATCAGATTGAAATTGCATGAGCAGGTCATTTACTGTTGCACCACCATCTACCCTGAGTTCTGCAATGGGCAGTCCGGCATCCGATTCCATTGCTTTCAGTACATCATAGGTTTGGTAGGCAATGCTCTCCAGCGTAGCCCTCGCAATATGCGCATCTGTGGTTCCACGGGTGATGCCGAAGCAGGAACGACAACAACACCATCTGCACTGCTCACCGAAGTGGCCAGCGACTGAACTTCACTTGAATTGCGGATTATTTTCAGGCCGTCCCTTAACCACTGCACAGCAGCACCGGCAATGAATACACTGCCCTCCAGCGCGTAGTTGGTAATGCCATTGATCTGCCATGCCACGGTTGTCAGAAGATTGTTGTTTGACCTGACGGCCTTGGTACCGGTGTTCATCAACATGAAACAACCTGTACCATAGGTATTTTTCACCATCCCAACGCCCGTACACATCTGACCAAATAGGGCCGACTGCTGGTCTCCTGCCATGCCTGCAACGGGCACTTCAGGCATGCCAATGGCCGATGCATATCCATACACTTCACTGTTGCTTTTCACTTCAGGAAGCACTGCCCTGGGGATGTTCAGCATCGCAAGCAATTCATCATCCCAATCCAATTGCTGCAGATCAAACATCATGGTGCGTGAGGCATTGCTCACGTCTGTTGCATGCACTTTCCCTTCTGTCAGTTTCCAAAGCAACCAGGTATCAACAGTACCAAAAGCAAGTTCTCCTTTTTCAGCCCTTTCCCTTGCACCATCCACATTGTCGAGGATCCATTTCAGCTTGGTGCCTGAGAAATAAGCATCCACCACCAAGCCTGTCTTTTCCTTGATCATTTCAGCCTTCCCTTCATTTCTCAATTGGTCACAATACCCTGCGGTTCTCCTGTCTTGCCAAACAATGGCATTGTAAACAGGCAGCCCCGTTTGGCGATCCCAGAGCAAGGTGGTTTCCCTTTGATTGGTGATGCCGATACCTGCCACAGCATCCGATTTTAAACCCAATTTGAGCATCACCTCTTTGGCAACGGAGGCCTGACTGACCCAAATTTCCATCGGGTCATGCTCCACCCAACCCGGTTGGGGAAAATGCTGGGTAAATTCCTTCTGGGCAACGGCGGCAATCGATCCATTGACATCAAAAAGGATGGCGCGAGAACTGGTGGTTCCTTGATCGAGGGAGAGGATGTATTGGGTCATGGGGATGTGGGTTGAAGAGGTTGAAGGGGTTGAAGGGGTTGAAGGAAGTTTTGAGAGGTTGAGAGAGGTTGAAGAGGTGTAAATGCTTTGTTGTTCTAAATTAACAGAAAAAATCTATATCTCATCACTTACAAACCTTGAATGGCCTAAACCATTTTCCTTAAATTGCACCCGATGGAAAATTTCGTTGTATCAGCAAGAAAGTACAGGCCGCAACATTTCTCAACCGTAGTGGGGCAATCCCATATCACCACTACCCTGAAAAATGCGATCCTTCAACAACATCTTGCGCATGCATTTTTATTCTGCGGGCCAAGGGGTGTGGGCAAAACAACCTGTGCCAGGATCTTGGCCAAAACCATCAACTGCGAAAATTTAGGGAAAGATGGAGAGGCCTGTGACAACTGTAATTCCTGTCAATCATTCAACAATGGCGCCTCTTTCAATATCCATGAGCTTGATGCCGCCAGCAACAATTCAGTTGATGACATCCGTGACCTGATTGAACAGGTCCGCTTTGCTCCACAGGCAGGCAAATACAAGATATACATCATCGATGAGGTGCACATGCTCAGTTCCAATGCATTCAATGCATTTCTCAAAACCCTGGAGGAGCCACCTGCCCATGCGATTTTCATCCTTGCCACAACTGAAAAGCACAAGATCCTTCCCACCATACTTTCCAGGTGCCAGATCTTTGATTTCAAACGCATCACTCCTGCTGATATCGCTGCCCATTTGGAGGAAATTGCCACAAAAGAAAGCATCAAAGCCGAGCCAACAGCGCTCCATGTCATCGCCCAAAAAAGTGATGGGTGCATGCGCGATGCCTTGAGCATCCTGGACAAGATTGTAAGCTTTACCAACGCCAACCTTACCTACAGCAATACCCTCGAACACCTCAATCTGCTCGACGAAGATTATTTCTTCAAATTGCTGGACCTCCTGGACAGTGAAGACCTTCCCGGAGTGTTGACCATTTATGACGAGATCGACAAGAAAGGATTTGATGGAGACATGG
>JAJTFY010000110.1 GCA_021299175.1 Chitinophagaceae bacterium | reverse complement strand
CAGTGTTGCTGATGCCACTGCAGGGTATTGGAATCCTGCCGGACTGACGGAAGTCAAAGAACATTCCATGGCTTCATTGATGCATGCAGAATATTTCGCCGGCATTGGTAAATATGACTATGCCTCTATTGCCATGCCACTCGGAGACCCAACAATTGTTTCCCGGAGCCTGGGGTTTTCGCTTATTCGTTTCGCAGTAGATGACATTCCCAATACGCTGTTTTTGGTGGAGCCCGATGGTTCTGTGAATTACAACAACATCAGGTCTTTCTCCTCAGCAGATTACGCTTTGTTGGTGTCTTATGGTCAGGTAATTTTCAGTGATGAATACCGTACGTTTTCATTTGGCGCCAATGCCAAAGTGATACACAGGAGTGTGGGCAGTTTTGCAAAGGCTTGGGGGATAGGATTGGACGCGGGTTTGCAGTATCGTACCCGACGTTTCAATGTTGGACTGGTAGCAAAAGATGTATCTACTACATTCAATGCCTGGAATTTCAGTTTTACCGATAAGGAGAAAGAAGTCTTGTATCTAACCAACAATGATATTCCTGTCAAATCAACTGAGTTGACTGCTCCAAGATTGGTATTGGGTGCATCCTATTTTTCCGAACTCTCAGAAAACCTGGGTTTGACGGCAGAATTAAACATGGATTTTAATTTTGATGGCAGGAGAAATGTATTGTTCAGCTCAGCTGCAGTGAACATGGATCCTAGGGCCGGGTTGGAGTTGGGATATAAACACCAGCTGTTTGGCCGTTTGGGGATCTATAACTTTCAGCAAGGCCTGAAAGATGGAGATACCGCAAACCTGAAAAAGGTTTGGATTTATCAGCCTGGTCTGGGTGTGGGTTTCAAGCTAAAGAACGTAGAAATTGATTATGCATTCACCAATCTCGCCAACCAATCAAACCCTTTGTTTACCCATATTTTCTCATTGAAGTTGAACCTGGTCAGAAAAGAAAACGTTTACTGATGAAGAAAAAATCATTCCATACAGGCCTCGCGTTGTTTATATTGATGATCTTCTCATCAACATACCTCAAGGCACAGTACAATAATGAGTGGATTGATTACAACAAGGCTTATTATAAATTCAAGGTAGGGGAGAACGGTTTGTACAGAATCCCATTTTCAACCTTGCAAGCCAATGGGTTAGCCAATACACCAGCAGAGCATTTCCAGTTGTGGCGCAATGGAAAAGAAGTTCCACTGTTTACAAGCAAGACGGTAGGTGTCTTGACTGCTGCTGATTTCATTGAGTTTTTCGGACAGATGAATGATGGTAAGGCAGATGCTGTCTTGTACAAAAAACCTGAATTTCAGTTATCTGATAAATGGAGCTTGCAAACAGACACTGCTGCCTATTTTCTTACCGTCAATGCATCAGCTTCCAATGCGCGGGTGCTCAATGCACTGAACAATACGGCTTCCAACACCTTGCCGATAGAGCCTTATTTTATGCACCGGCTTGAACGCAATTTCAAGGACCAGCTCAATCCGGGGTATGCCTCCATTGTAGGCATTTATGTGTATTCTTCCTCTTATGACAATGGGGAAGGATGGAGCAGCCGAAATGTTCAGCCGGGATCACCTTTGGTAGAACAGTACAATAATCTTGCATTTGCCCCAGAAGGACCAGATGCCAGATTGCAAATCACTGCATTTGGCAATGCCCTCAATGCAAGAAAACTTCAGGTTTCTGTCAATGGAACCCAGATCATTGACCAGTCCATGGATTATTTCACTGCTGCTATACAAACCACAACCGTTCAGAAAACCTTGCTGGGCCGGGCAGTAGACACCATTCGGATTCACAATGCCAGCCTTGTTGGATCTGACAGGATTACGTTGGGAAAGTATGAACTTGTCTATCCCCGAAAGTTTGATTTCGGTGGAAATGGTTTATTTGAATTCACGCTTCCCGGAACCTCTGTTGGAAATTATCTGGAGGTCACCAATTTCAGGAACAATGCTGTTGCTCCGGTTTTATATGCATTGAGTGAAGGAAAAAGATATGTTGCTGATATGACTGTTCCTGGTAAGTTTCGTTTTGCCTTGCCTGCCGGGGGTGAAAGGAATTTTGTTATGTTGGATGCTTCTGCGGCTGCCGTGAAATTGGTGGCGGGGATGACCAAGAGAAATTTTGTTGATTATGCAGCATCTTCCCGCCAGGGAAATTATTTGATGATTGCTCATTCCAGTTTGTCTGCCAGCAGCAATGGTGATGCCATCCAAAACTATAAAAATTACAGGTCGAGCAATGAGGGTGGAAAATACCAAGTCGGTATTTATGATATTGATGAATTGGTGGATCAGTTTGCATTTGGCATCAAGAAGCATCCTTTGTCTATTAAAAATTTCATTGCTTTTGCAAAGGCATATTTTTCAATCAATCCTCAACATGTACTGCTGCTTGGCAAAGGGGTAACCTATGACCAGTACCGGTACAACGAGTCCAAGCTTATTACAGAGCGCATCAATCTTGTACCCACTTTTGGTAATCCAGGATCGGATAACATCCTTGCATCTTCTGACAATGATGCAACACCAGAGATCCCCGTTGGAAGATTGTCTGTGACTACTGGTGACGAAATCAATGCCTATCTGGAAAAAGTCAAGCAGCACGATAAGTCTCTGCTTTCTATCAACCAAACGGTGAAAGACAAGGCCTGGATGAAGAATTTTGCGCATGTCATTGGGGGCGGGGATCCATACCTTCAGAACCTCATCAACAATTACATGAAATCAGCCGGCAGGTATGTTGAGGACGCCTCTTATGGTGCCAAGGTCTATACCTTTGAAAAAATCACATCAGCAGGTGTTGATTTGGTAAACTCTGGTATGCTGGGGAATTTGTTTACTGAAGGTTTGGGTGTCTTGACCTATTTCGGGCACTCTTCTGCCAACTCAATGGAGTTTAACCTAGATGATCCTTCCATTTTTGACAATGCAGGCAAGTATCCGCTTTTCATTGCCAATGGTTGCAATGCCGGTAATTTTTTCATTTATGATACACTGCGGGCTACTGCAGGCAAAAAGTCTATTACTGAAAATTATGTTCTCATGCCTGGCAAGGGTAGCATCGGATTCATTGCCAGTACCCACTATGGCATTGTGAATTATTTGAATTTATATACCAGCATTCTCTACAAGCGAATGGCCCAAGATGATTATTCCTTGACCATTGGGCAGCTCATGACCAATGTTTTGAGGGAAGTAATTGCACAGGGCGGGAACAATGACTATTACAATGTATTGACGGTTGAGCAGATGTTATTGGGCGGCGATCCGGCTGTTTTTTTGTACCCTCATGCATTGCCCGATTATGTAGTGGAGGATCCATTGGTTAAGATTTCACCAACTTCGTTATCTGTTTCCAATGCCAATTTTGACCTCAAGGTCAAGTTTCAAAACATTGGAAAGGCTACCCAAGATTCAGTGTTGGTGCATGTCAAGCGGGAGCTGCCAGACGGCACCATGGTTGACCTCTACAAACAGAAAAGGACTGCAGTATATTTTGCTGATTCCATTTTGATTTCAGTGCCCATCAATCCGTATAAAGACCGTGGACAAAACAAGATCCATGTTACAATTGATCCTGATGACAAGATCAATGAAATTAGCAATGCCAACAACAGTATTTCCAAAATCTTTACAATCGCTGAGGATGAGGTAAGGCCTGTATATCCCATTCAATTCGCGATTGTCAATACACCATCCATCAAGCTGACGGCTACCACCAATCAATTCCTGTCTGCTCCTGCCCAGTTCTTGTTGGAAGTTGATACCACAGAGTATTTCAACTCACCCATTAAGGTCATGCAGACCCAAACATCGCTGGGTGGCATTATTGAATTCAATCCCACCTTACAGCTCCGCGACAGCCTTGTGTTTTATTGGCGAGTTGCCAAAAAGCCAGATACAGGTGTTGTAAACAAGTGGTCCAATTCCTCTTTTGTTTATCTTTCAAAAAGTGGGGCGGGTTGGAGTCAGTCGCATTATTTTCAGTATTTGAAGGGTAATTACTATAATTCACAATTAGAAACTGATCGGAGCCTTCAGTTTGGATTTAAACAAAATTCCTTAAAAATTTTAACTCAGCTTTATCCAAATGGTTTTTCCACAGTCGCAAATAATCTCAACAATCTATATTCCAGTAGCTGTTTCAATGCACTAAATTCTTTTGAGTTTGTCCTAATCGATAGTAAAACAGGTTTTCCCAAAATTAATGGCATCTCAGGTGGACAAACTTTATTTAATAGTATTGCACCAGCAAGATGTGCGTTTCCTCAGTTGTATCAATATTGGTATAATTATAATAATCGTCAATCTAGGAATAATGCAAAATTATTTGTTGATGGAGTTGAAAACAGTACAATTCTACTTTTATTGAACTGGGGGTCCTTGACAAATAATTCAAATCCTGAATTTGTTGATAAATGGATTTCAGATACCCTTGAAAATGGAAAAAATAATTCTATATATCATACATTGAAGTCAATCGGGTTTTCAAAAATTGATTCTTTTTATCGTAACATTCCCTTTTGTTTTGTTGCGATTAAAAATGAAAATGGGGTTTGGGAAGTGCTAAGACAGACTGTAGGGAATGGTCCCAATGATTTTATTTCAGAAAACATCCCATATTATAGCAAATTGACTAGTGGAGCCATATCTAACGGCATCATCGGCCCCGCAAAGTCCTGGTCCAGTATCCATTGGACAGGAAACCCACTTGAAACCAATTCCGCAGATGAGATAAAATACAAAGTCTATGGGCTGCAACAAAATTTTAGCGAGAGCCTGCTTTACTCAAGTAGCAGCAAAATAAAGGATACCAGCATGGCTTTTATCAATGCCAAGAATTATCCCTATTTGAGGGTAGAGCAGGAGAACAAGGACACGGTGAACAATACCCCTTGGCAACAGCGTTATCTTCAGGTAAAATATGATCCGGTTCCTGAGGGTGCATTGACAATGGTATCAAACATTCCTATGAAGGATACGCTCGAGGTAGGTGAACCGATGAAATTTAAGATGGCTTTCAAAAACATCAGCCCAACTGCTTTTGACAGTGTCAGGTTGTTCATGACAAGTACAGATCCTTCGAACAATACCAAGGTATTATATGATGGTAATAAGAAATCGCTTATTACTGGTGATACCATCATGATTGATCAGACGATTGACACCAAAAACCTGGTAGGAGACAATGCGGTGTACATCAATTTCAATCCCAACAATGCCCAGCCTGAGCAATACCTGTTTAACAATTACCTCAACAAGAATATTTATGTGCGTCCTGACACCTATGCGCCCAATCTTGATGTTACTTTTGATGGTGTGCATATCCTGAACAAGGACATTGTCTCACCCAAGCCCAATATCTTTATCAAACTCAAGGATGATAGCAGGTACCTTGCTTTGAACGATACCAGTTTGTTCAGTATCAGGTTGGTTTATCCGGATGGACAGATTCGCAGCATCTTCTAAAAATCTTCCGGGTGGAGATGACAATGCCGCTACCCTAATCTACAAACCTTATCTGAAGGAGGATGGAGAATATGAATTGATTGTAACAGGAAAGGATGTCAGCAACAACAAGTCTGGTGCCATTGAATACCGGGTTGCCTTTGAGGT
Source organism: Chitinophagaceae bacterium (assembly GCA_021299175.1). Taxonomy (GTDB): domain Bacteria; phylum Bacteroidota; class Bacteroidia; order Chitinophagales; family Chitinophagaceae; genus Pollutibacter. The sequence continues at coordinate 710 of JAJTFY010000110.1, read as the reverse complement.
CTATAACAAATCCATGATCACCAACCTGCTCAATTATCCAAATCCTTTTACCAGTTCTACGGCATTTGTATTTACGTTGACTGGAACCCAACTGCCTTCACAGTTCAGGATACAGATTTTAACCGTCACAGGAAAGATTGTGAGAGAGATCACCAAACAAGAATTAGGCCCCATAAAAATTGGACATAATATCACTGATTATAAGTGGGATGGAAAAGATCAGTTCGGACAGTCATTGGCCAATGGGGTTTATCTGTATCTGGTCATTGCAGATATCAATGGGAAAAAGATTGATAAGCTCAAGTCTTCAACTTTCAATACAGAAAAATACTTCCAAAGCGGCTATGGGAAGATGTACCTCATGCGATAAAGCAATCCATCATGGCCCATTCAATCTTTTCGCCGGAGTTTACGTTGATGTTGTCCTGTTGCCGAGTAAAACCCGGCAGTAGGGAATTGGAACGCAGGGCAGAAGCCCTGGGAGCATCTATAGATGAGGAAGTTTTTTTAGCACTCCTTATTCGCCATAGGGTGTTACCTCTTGTCTATTTCAACCTCAAAGAGGACTCACTAATATCAGCCGAATTAAAAGAAAAACTAAAACAACATTCAGCAGCCAATCAACTCCAAGCTTTGCAATCCCGGCACATGCAGTTCAGATTGCAAAAAGAACTGGATCTTCAACAGTACAAAGGATTTTTTTTAAAAGG
>JAJTFY010000109.1 GCA_021299175.1 Chitinophagaceae bacterium | reverse complement strand
TGGCGAGTTTCAGATCGCAAATCTTCCTTTTTCGAATTATATCTTGCGCATTACCTATTCAGGATACCAGCAGGTTGACCAGCTTTTTGAGTTGAGCGAAGTATCTCCCGAAAAAAATATGGGAACCATTCCAATGGTAAAGTTCTCTACCGTGTTAGACGGCATCATCATCAGGGCCGCTGCCATGGCCATCAATGGGGATACTACTGAATTCAATGCCAGCCAGTTCAAGACCATTCCCAATGCGTCTACCGAAGACCTATTGAAAAAAATGCCTGGTGTTGAAGTGGATCGCGATGGATCCATCAAAACCCAGGGTGAGCCGGTAGCCAGGATTTTGGTCGATGGCAAACCATTTTACGGAAATGATCCCAAGATGGCCACCAGGAACCTCCCTGCAGACATCATCGAAAAAATACAGGTGATTGATGCAGTAAGTGATCAGAGTGCATTCAGTGGATTTGATGATGGAAACAGGATCCGAACCATCAACATCATCACCAAAAAAGACAGGAAAAAAGGACTTTTTGGCAAGGGCAGTGCTGCTGTTGGAAATGAAGGGAGATATGCCCATGCGGTGAGTACCAACAGGATCAATGGAGACCGGAAAATCTCTTTCATTGGGCAGATGAACAATATCAATAACCAGAATTTTTCTGTGCAGGATTTTCTGGGAACGGCAGGGCAAGCCGGTGGAGGTAATAACGCTTCACCAAATGGAAGCACCAATGTATTTACAGGAAACGCCAACGGTATCGCTACTACCAAAGGTGGTGGATTGAATTACGATGATCAGTGGGGAAAGACTACAAAAATTAGTGGGAGTTATTTTTACAGTGATATTTTTTCGAATACCAACAGGGACCGTTTGCGGGAAACCTATGTGATCAAAGATTCATCCCTGTACAATTCAAGCAAAATATTTTCTGGGACTACCAATAAAAATCACCGGGCCAACATTGAGATCGATCACATGTTTGACAGCTCTAATTCAGTATTGATCAAGTCGAGTTATTACAACCAATGGTCAGATGCATCAAGCAGCTCCAGTTCAACTACAACCAAAGGAAAGTCCTTGCCCATCAATGCCCTCAGTACAGTAAATAACTATTTCAGCCAGGGCTACAATGTCTACAGCAGCATCCTTTTCCGGCATAAATTCAAAAAACGCGGAAGAACCATGAGCTTCTATCTTAGCCATGGTGCAAGTGAGAGTGAGCGCGAATCCAAGAATTTATCTTACAACAACCGCTACAGCAGGGGCATCGATACATTGGATCAGGTGACTGAAACATTTGTGGATGGAATGAAATACGGGGCCAGCCTTTCATATACGGAGCCTTTGACGATCAAATCTCAACTCGAGTTTACTTACAGCTATAGCTACAATGCAGGAACATCTGATCAAATGGCCAATAAATTGGACAAGCTGACCAAGGTATATTCAATCGTGGTGCCAAGCCTGACCAATGCATTTGAAAATGACAACAAGGCCAACAGGGGTGGTGTCAATTACCGTAGGCAGATAAGCCCACTCTGGAATTATGTTGCCGGTCTTGCGGTGCAAAAAGCGAAACTGACCAGCAACAACATGACCACCAAATCTGATCTCAAGAACTCATTTGTTGATGTATTTCCTACCTTTTTTCTTCAATACAGAAAAGGCCGTTCCCAGAGCCTGCGCTTGAATTACCGTGGGTTTACACAACAACCCTATGTCACTCAATTGCAGGACGTGGTCAACAACAGCAGCATCATGTATGTGCGCGCGGGCAATCCTTTGTTGAAGCAGGAATTCACCAACAAGCTGGAGGCGACCTACAATTTTTTGAACAAGCGGAAAACCAACAATCTTTCCATCAACATGACTGCCTCTGCCACAGCAAGAAAAATATCCAATGCCATAACCCTGAATACAACGGGTGCCAACCTCTTGGTAGATGGCTATTCATTGCCCAACGGTGCCCAATACATCAAGCCATTGAACCTTGATGGCGCCTATGCTTCAGGAATCAACATCCATTACAGCATATCGATGAAGAATCCGAAATCTTCCATCAACATGATGTCCTGGATCAACAACAGCAGGGAGGTAAGCCTTTTCAATGCTGTAAAAGGCTACACTTTCAGGGACACCTATGGTGGTCGACTGAACTTTAATCTGAACCTGAAAGATTGGTTAGACCTTGGGCTTTCAGGAAATTCATCGATCAATTATATCAAGTACACCATTGCCGGAAGAACCAATGCCAATTTTTACAACCACCGTATTTCTGCAGAGCCCACCATCAATACCAGAAAAGGGTGGCTCTTCACCAACGATTTCGATTACATCATGTTCAGGGGCAATGCCTCTGCCATAAACCAATCCATCCCACTCTGGAATGCCGGTGTTGCCAAACTCTTTGGGCAGGCAAAGAAAGCCGAGTTGAGGCTTACGATTTTTGACCTCCTCAATGCGAACAAAAGTATCAGCCGTAACGTTGAACTCAACTATATCGAAGATGTGCGCCAGGAAGTATTGAACCGCTATTTTCTCCTGAGTTTTACCTATCACCTGCGAAAGTTCAACGGAGGTCAGCGCTCAAAACGATAGGCTTTTTTCTCAAGCAGCCAATATTTTATATGGCATCGCAATTTTAAAAAAAATTAACAGGAACATGATCTGAAAAAATATCCGCCATCGCCATTCCCAACTATTTTTGTGCCATGAATATTCAACTCATCAAGAACAGATCTGATATAGGCGCAGGCACCAGGGGTTCTGATATGGGAATCGATGCCATGGAAATTGCAGCCATCAACAGAGGGGATGATTTTTTTCATCGCCATGAACATATTGATGTAGAGACGCACAATGAAAGCATTTATAACAAGAACACCAATCCTTTTGCCAAGCGCATTGAACATGTATTTGAACAGTGTGAAAGGGTGTCAGTAGCAGTCAAAACATCCATCAATGCTGGTTATTTTCCGATTGTATTATCTGGAGATCACTCCTCTGCACTCGGCACCATCAGCGGTATAAAAGCTGCCAATCCACATCATACCCTTGGCGTCATCTGGCTGGATGCACATGCCGATCTTCACTCGCCTTATACCTCACCTTCCGGAAACATCCACGGCATGCCCTTGGCTGCAGTAATGGGGTACGATAATCTCGAACATCAACTCAATCCTATTGAGGCGGCAACCGAATATTTCTGGAGAAAGATCAAGAACATCGGTGTTAAGGGCCCCAAGCTATTGCCTGAGCATTTGGTTTATTTTGGTTTGCGTGATTTTGAAAAAGCTGAAGATGATTTGATCCATCAAGAAGAGATTCTGCATTATAGGGTTGATGAGATGCGGGAGAAAAAGATTTCAATCTGTGTGGAAACCTGTATGAAACAATTACAGGATTGTGATAGCATCTATATTTCTTTTGATGTAGACTCCATGGACTGCGACAGTATATCCTATGGCACTGGAACACCTGTTCCTACTGGGTTTTATCCGATGGAAATCATCAACATCCTTGATGTATTGATGGATAGCGGAAAGGTCTGTTGCATAGAATTTACAGAGATCAATCCTCTGCTGGATAACAAGGGAAACAGGATGGCGGAAACTGCTTTTGAAGTATTGTCGTTTATTGCGAAGAAGCTTGAAACGGGTTCCGTTCCTGCCAAACTGTTTTCGGCTCAAGGTAATTGAAAAAGAAGGGCAGGAAGTGGTTGATGGTTTTACTGCTGTGTTTCATTAATCCAATGATTTCCTCTGGTTTCGCTCCGATGGAGCTTTTGATTTCGAGGGCTGTTCTGCCAAAAATAATTTTACTGAAACCATTGTGGATGGCATGGCTGGTCATGTCATAGAGCATGTTCAGGTACAACATTTTTTCTTTTTGAATCGAATCATCATACCCTAAAAAATACGTGTCCAAGGCTTCGCCATTGCTGATCATGGTTTTGAAACCAATCAGTTGATCATCCATGAAATAGCCAATGAGCAGGAAGGCAGACTGCAGCTTTTCTTTCAGCACACTGAAATGGTGCTTGGGCAAATAGAAAGTATTGAAAGGGGCATTGCTTGCCACATGAAGATAAAGCTCCTGCAGCTTGTCTTCATTTTGCCTAATTTCTTCCAGACCAAGTTCTTTTTTTTCGATTCCCTTTGCCTTGGTTCGGCAGCGTTTGAATTGGGCCCTGTATTTTTTAGACATCGCATTGACATAATCCTGCTCAGATTTCCACTCCTCTCTGAGTTCAAGCACCATGTTGGGTTGCACAGAAAACCGCATATCATCTTTGAACGAAGGCATCTTGAAATCTTCTGCCTCAGTGGATTGAAAATCCTTGAAGGTGGTAAGGTGGATATCAATCCCCTTTGTCTTGAAATCTGATTTCAATGCATCTGCTGCGAGGCTGAGGGCTTGAAGTACATCGGGTATGTTGGCCGTTCCTGAAACCGCATAGGCATTTTGTCCACTCAACATGTTGTTGCCCATCACCAGGATTCTGGAGGAATATTTTCTGAACAAATAGTTTTTAAGGGAGAGATGCTTGATTGGGTTTTTATTTCCGTAGCAATCAATGGCATTCAGGTCCAGGTACTGAGACAATGCAATGGCGACCAATTCATTACCCCTGAAAACCCCTATAAAATGACAGGTCATGTTGGTCGGTGCTGCTTTTTCTAATGCTTCCAGGTATTTTATGGACAGGAAAATATTGTTGCCCGCCAGCAAATCCCAGGAAACAGGGAGTGCCTCGGTATGGCGATAAATTTGATGGGAATAAGGAAGGCTCAATGTTTCAGTTGAACATTCAAAATTAAACCATTTGGTTTGTTTGGTCATTTTATGTTTCCTAAATGTATACCTTGTAAAACGAAGAGTGCTGTAGATTGTTCTGCATCCCTGAATAAAACACTAAAGCAACATGAAAAGGCTCGATTTTGTCAAACAATCATCCGTATTGATCGCAGGCATGGCTTTTGCAAAGCCGTTCAATATCATCAACCGCATCAAAAACGATGGCCCGGTCATTGGTCACGGGGATTTCAAGTACCGGGTGAATTACAATTGGGGAAACCTTGGCGCAAGCCATCCGGTAAAGGATTGCCATGAGATGGTAATGGACCGAAAAAAGAGGATTTTCCTGCTTACCAATGAGGTAAAGAATAACATCATCATTTATGACCGATCGGGCAAATTGTTGGACAGCTGGGGTCACCAGTTTCCCGGAGGGCATGGTTTGACTATACACAATGAAGGCGGAGAGGAGTTTCTGTATATCACCGATCATGAGTTGGGCGAAGTGTACAAGACCACCCTGGACGGCAAGATCTTGCTGACCCTGAAACATCCCAAATTCATTGGGGCATACGGAGACTGCGACAAATTCAAGCCTACGGAAACCTGTATTGGCCCGAATGGAGACATTTATGTTGCTGATGGTTATGGTTCACAGTTTATTTTACAATACAGTGCCAAAGGAGAATTCATCCGAAAATTCGGGGGGGATAGTTTTGGCGAAAAATATTTCAAGCAGGCCCATGGCGTTAC
>JAJTFY010000108.1 GCA_021299175.1 Chitinophagaceae bacterium | reverse complement strand
TTCACGTGAACAGCAGCAGTAAAAGAAGTATTCCTTGCGTCACTCAAGTTATCTGTGGAGGAGATTCCATTGCCAATCACAAAATCATATCCGAAATTCATGTCCCCCAGGTTTTGTCCCTGAAACTGAATCCCCAACGTGTGTAATGGAACAAGGTAGCTGAAAGATATTGGCCTATCCATTACAGGAAAAAACAGTCGTCCATGGTGATAACTGTCATTCCAATAATTCACAGGGGTATGGATTTTACCCATGATGATGTTATGGTTCTTGTAATAATTGTATTTGACCAAACTCCTTTCAATACTAGGTAAAAAGCTCGTTGCAGAACTTCCGTTGAAACGGATCACATATTCACCGAGAAAAGAAATTTTATCGTTCAATTTTGAGTTGACAAAAAAATCATGCTCCCCCAAATAAAAATATGAAGTTGGGCCGCCTGAAAAATCAAGCTCATATTCCAGGTATCCATAACCATTGAACTGCGTTGTGGGCTTTTGGGCTTGAACGAAATGGGTCGTCAACAAAAGCAGTAAAATAAGTGTGATTTGATTGGGTTTCATGTCTACTCCTTAGGGTCGGTTATTTAATTATGTACTTTCTTTAGTATTCCTTCTGTAATTGAATACAGCTCTTTTTCGTCCCATGGTTTGGATACAAAGGATTCCAAGAGGTTGTCGTTCACCAGATCATCTACATGGATGGCGCTTGCCTGCCCTGAAAGCATGATGAATTTCATCTCAGGAAACAAGTCTTTTAACGACCGAACAAGCTCTGCGCCTGTCATGTGGGGCATTTGATAATCGACAACCACAAAAAGAATTTCGATTTTCTCAGCCACCAATTGTTTGATGTTTTTAATCGCCTCCAGCGGGTCAGTAAAAAATTCAATGACCGTGGTTCGCTTTTCAATAAACTTTTCCAACTGAAATCCAAGCATTTGTAAAATGTAAGGATCGTCATCAACACAAATCACAGCATATTTCAATTCATTCATGGTCGCTTTTTTATTGAAGGAACATCAAGATTTTTACCCGAATTGCACATCTAGTTTTGTTCCTTCGCCTATCATGCTCGTTACGCCGCCTTGCAAATTACCGAGCTTAATCCTGTGTTGTAAACTTTTCACCCCCAAACCAGTGGTATGGTCTGACATGTCGAATCCTTTACCATGATCATCTGCCATCACGTGCAGAATATTTTCATTTTTTGACACAACAATGTCTAAACGTTCAGAATCCGCATGCTTGATTGAATTGTTCAAAAACTCCTGAATAATTCGGTAAAGATTGAATTTGTCAATTGTGCTGAAATCAGCTTCTGCCACCTGTTGGTTGACGTTGAGATGGACCTTCATTTTACCCACGCGATTCATTCTTTCCGTCAATGTTGACAGGGCATGCAGGAACCCTTCCTCCAGATCTGGTGGCGACAGGATATAGGCTATACCCCTGGTTTCCTTGATGGCATTCTCCAAGTGCTTCTCAAACATATCCCTGAGGTTCTGCTGATCGCCAGATATTTCGAAGTTGTTGAACCAGATGCTCAACAAAGCAAGGGACTGAACCAATCCATCATGAAGCTCCATGGCAATTTTCTTTTTCTCATTTTCCTGCGCTGCAGCAATGACCCTATACTTCTTTTGCTCAAACTCCCACTCCGCCGTCTTGTCGATGATCAGACAAATGTATTCCTCACTCTCTTCATCATCAATTTTCTTACCAAGGACCTCAACATGAAGCTTTACGCCTTTCTTATTCTGGTGAACACAAGCCACATGAAATGCTCCATCACCTGATTGAATAGGAACCCTTTTCTCTATAGAAAACACTTCCATGTTTTTACCCAACATGTCTGCTTCGCTGAATCCATAAAGTTGAAATGCCGCCTGGTTGGCCTGTATTATTTTTTTCTCACTGCCCTCCACAATGAGCATGGGCAAAGGTGATTGATTGAATACATTTCTGTATTTCAATTCTGAAACCTGCAGTTGTCCAACCAGCTTTTTTCGTTCCTTGCTGTATTCAATGGTTTTTGACAACATTTTAGAACTTACATCACTTTTCAGCAAATAGTCCTGGGCACCCTTCTTTACAATATCCAGTGCAAGGTCCTCATCATTCATACCGGATAGGATCACAATGGCAGCATTCGCATAAATTTTAATGATGCTGTGGTAGGTATCTACCCCGTAAGAATCCGTAACATTCAAATCAAGCAAAATCACATTGGGCACAAATTCAGTGGCAATCTCTTTTGCTTCGGCAATACTTGCAACCGACATGATGTGCATGCGGTCATAACCAATCTTGGTCAGTTGCCAAACCAGGGCGTTGAGAAAAATAGGATCATCCTCTACGATGAGTAGACTTGTTTGCTGCATTAAAATGGCGGCTTTCTGAATGCTCGGCTGAGTACCGAAGAGGATATTGAATATTAATACAAAGTTACTGAAACCTAATTCTAGCGAAAAATAATCTGAAATGCAAGTCCACGCAGGCCTGAATGGCAAAATCCTACTATTCCACTACTGAGAAAATAAATGAATCCATATCAACTACTTTTGCAACAGCATTGTTCCATTAAAAACATTTGAATGAGTCTTTTAAGGATCGAGGATGTTAGCAAGTCAGAAGAGGGAAGGGTTCTTGTGCAGCATGTCAACCTCAATATTCCTGCGTGTATAAAACTGGGGGTGATGGGGGAGACGGGTTCTGGAAAGAGCACCTTGCTAAGGATGATTGCTGGGCTGGTGCAGCCCAGTTCCGGGAATATTTACCTGGACAACAAAAGAATTCAGGGGCCTGATGAGGTGCTTTTGCCGGGCCACGAGGCCATTGCCTATTTATCCCAACACTTTGAACTGAGGAACAACTATAGGGTTCATGAATTGCTGGAAATGGCCAATAAGATGGAAGATGAGGAAGCGGCAGCGATTTTTTCGATTTGTAAAATTGATCACCTGCTGCAGCGAAAAGTCAACCAGATTTCTGGAGGTGAACGCCAGCGCATTGCCCTGGCCAAATTGTTGGTGGGCAAACCAACAATTCTGTTGCTGGATGAGCCGTTTACCAACCTCGACCTGTTCAACAACAGGATTATCAATAAAGTGATCCAAGATATTTCGAACAAGATGGCGCTTACCTGCGTATTGGTATCGCACGATCCGACTGAAATACTGTCCTGGGCAGATGAATTGGTGGTCATGCATCATGGGGCTATGGTCTACAAAGGAAGTCCGAAACAAGCCTATTATCAACCTTCCAGTGAATACCTGGCAGGATTGCTGGGCGAATACAACCATATCCTGCCGGAGCATCAATTGACAAGAAAATATTGGGATCTCTCCGATGCAGCATCAAGTTTTTTCATCCGCCCGGAGCAAGTTGAGATCAGCAGCGACCCATCCATTGGGATTCCAGGTACCGTCGTAGGGGTAAATTTTCTCGGCACCACCCATCGCGTCATCGTAAGAACAGCTGAAATGGACATGATGGTCTTCGCATCTTCAGTTCCGGCCATCCATGAAATAGTAAATCTAGGTCCCAAAAAAGCTTAGGCGAGCCTGACCTTTTTTCCGGTTTTCACTGCCTGGTAAATAGCATCGATGATCTTCATGTCTTTCAATCCCTCTTCGCCATCGGCAGGCACGATGGGCGTTTTGCCTTCCAAGAGGATGGCGGCAAATTCTTCCATTTGAGTAGTTTGATGGGCCTGGTGTGGCTGAGTGAGTTCTCCCTTGTGGGTTCGGCCCTTGATGGGTCCGTAACCGGTGGAGGGTTGCATCTCTGCAAATCCCTTTTCCCCATTGAGAAAAAATCGGTCCAGATTGCTCATGCCGTAGCTTGACAAACAGGAGGCAACGGCACCACTCGGGAAACCCGCCTGGAACTGTATCGTTTCGTCCACGCCTTCTGCAAATTTAACGGGATCGGTTTTTGTTTCCTGTGCAGTGACCCAGATGGGCTCCTCCCCGGTCATGTAGCGCATCCCATTGATGGCATAAATGCCAATGTCCATCATCGATCCGCCACCGGCGAGCTGCTTGTTCAGGCGCCATTGTTTGGGATCGCCAATGCGAAAGCCCGTCAATCCCTGAAAAAATTTGATTTTTCCGAATTCTCCATCTTTTCGCATCCTTATGATTTCCAATGTTTTGGGTTCAAAATGCATCCTGTATCCCACCAGCAATTGAACCCCTGCCTTTTTGCAGGCATCAATCATTTCACTCGCTTCTTTGGCATTCAGGGCCATGGGCTTCTCCACAATCACATGCTTACCCGTCTTGGCAACCCTGATGGCCTGCTCCTTGTGCAGGGCATTGGGTGTGATGATATAAACGGCATCGATTTCCTTGTTGTCTTTGATCGCTTCGAAATTGCCATAATCATAGCAATTGCTTTCCGCGATATTGTACTTCTCTCTCCAGGTCTTGATTTTAGCAGGCGTCCCGCTGATCAGCCCCACGACTTTGGCCTTCTTGCAGGACTACATGGCTTCTGCAACACGGGTTGCATATCCACCCAGGCCCATGATGGCAATGCGCAAAACAGGCCCTTCATAGGGCATTTCTTCCACGCCAAGGTTCTTGATGAATGGCAAGGCGATGATGGGCGCTGAAAGCTTTTGGATAAAATCACGGCGACTGCTCATGGTATTTCGTTTGCTTGAAATTACTAAAAAAATAAGGGGGTTTGAAAGTTTTGATATGGGATGATGCACTGCATCAATCACCAACATCAAAACCACCAAACCCCTCTGTTATGGCAGGCTTGTCTGCCAAGACTTATCTCTGCTGACCACCACGGCCCTGGCCGCCACCTTGTCCGCCGCCTTGTCCACCCCTGCCTTCTTGTTGGCGCTTCCTCATTTCTTCGTAAAAGGCTTTGACCTTCGCCATTTTCTCTTCGGTCAATGGAATGGCTTTCATGGATGCATCGCGTGCATCCTCAGCCTCTTTCATTTTCTTTTTCTTGTCATCTTCACTAAGGGCCTGGTCCATGCGGATGGGCCTTGATTTCATTTGAAAATCAAAGTTGATGTCAAGGATTTTGTCAGCCTCGGCATCTGAAACGCCTGCCTGTTGCACCAACATAGGCTTGATGCGCTCTTTCATCCTGGCCTTCATGGCTTCTGGATTTCCGCCACCACCACCTGGAGGTTGTGCTTGAAGGGAAAAAACCAAGGCTGTCATCGCAACCAAAATTGAAAATAATTTTTTCATGTTGTGTTTTTTTAATTGAGTACTCGTTTACGGGTTAATAGATGCCCATTTCAAATATAATCCTTCCCGGGTATTACACAAATAACATAATTTAACAATTCAATCAAGGCCATGAAGTTTCTCAATGGTTTGCTGCCATTATCCAGTGAAAAAACACCCGACGGTATTTTCATTTCCCATGCGCATATCGGACATTATGCGGGATTGATGTTTCTGGGCCGTGAGGCCATGAACAGCAAGGCCGTGCCGGTATATGCCATGCCCAAAATGAAAAATTTTCTGGAGAACAATGGCCCCTGGAGTCAGCTGGTTTCCTTGAAAAATATTCAGATCAAACCCTTGTCAGAAGGGAAATGGGAAAGCATCAGCCCATCGCTCAGGGTAAAACCGATTGTTGTACCGCACCGGGATGAGTTTTCTGAAACCATTGGATTCATCATTGAAGGTCCGCACAAGAAACTGCTCTTCATCCCCGACATCGACAAATGGGAAAAATGGAAAACAGATATTGTGTCCCTCATCAAAGAAGTCGATCATGCACTGATCGATGGCACGTTTTACAGTGCTGCAGAAGTAGGCAACCGCAACATCGCCGAAATACCCCATCCGCTTGTGCAGGAGAGCATGCGGCGCTTCGATTCACTTCCTGCCAAAGAGAAAGAAAAGATCATGTTCATTCACTTCAACCATACGAATCCATTGTTGAATGAACACTCCGAAGAAGCAAAGCTCCTAAAAAGCAAGGGGTTCAGGATTGCGGAGATAAATCTTCAGATAAACCTTTGATAGCTAAAGGATTTATCTTTTTTATTTTTAACTTACTAAGGCAAACAAACGATTGCTCATGAAACTATACGACCGCAGGCGCTTCATGCGCGATGCTGGCATGTCCGGAATGGCATTGGGATTGTCCAGTTGGATGCAACCAAACCCAAAGCTTGGCGACGCCGGAAGAATCGGCATCATCGGTCTCGATACCTCGCACAGCATCGCATTCACCAAAGCGTTGAACACAGGCAATCCTCCTGATAAATACAAAGGCTTTCGAATTGTTGCTGCCTACCCCAATGGCAGCGCCGACATCGAATCATCCACCAAAAGAATCCCTGGTTATATTGAAGAAGTGAAGAAGATGGGAGTGGAGATTGTGGACTCAATCGCTGATCTCCTGAAGAAAGTTGATTTCATTCTGCTGGAAACCAATGACGGCAAACCTCACCTGCAACAGGCACTGGAAGTGATGAAAGCAGGGAAACCCCTCTTCATAGACAAGCCCGTGGCAGGCACGCTCTCTGATGCGATTGCTCTCTATACGCTTTCCGAAAAACTCAAGGTTCCTTTTTTCTCAAGCTCATCCCTGCGGTACATGGAATCCGCGCAGGAAGCGGCTTCGGGCAAGATTGGAAAGATACTGGGCGCCGACTGTTTCAGTCCTGCAACCCTCGAACCCACCCATCCAGATCTGTTCTGGTACGGCATCCATGGTGTTGAAACGCTTTACACAGTCATGGGTACCGGTTGTCAATCCCTTACCCGCACCCATACTGAAGGCACGGAAGTCGTGGTAGGTATTTGGGAGGATGGCAGGATTGGAACCTTCCGCGGTACGCGCACTGGAAAGCATGAATATGGCGGTACGGCCTATGGAGAAAAGGGACCAATAACCCTGGGGCCATATAAAGGATACGACAACCTGCTCGACAGGATCATTGCCTTTTTCAAAACAGGCAACCTGCCCATCAGTCCCAAAGAAACAGTGGAGATTTATACGTTTATGGAAGCAGCCGATGAAAGCAAAAGAAAGAGCGGCAGATCCATTCAAATGAAGGATGTCTACGAGACGCATCTCAAAAAAGCCAACAAAATCATTCAACAATTAAACCTTCCCTCATGAGTCGTTCAAGAAGAAGCTTTATCCAGAAATCATCTGCAGCCTCTGCTGCCATTGCCTTTGGTGGCATCCTGCCCGGTTTTTCTGCAAGCCAGTACCGCAATATCCTGGGATCCAATGAAAAGATTACTGCTGCGGTAATGGGTGTAAACAGCAGGGGTTTGTCGGTCAGCACCAACTTCGCTTCCCAAAAAGAATGCGAGCTGATGTATGTCTGTGATGTTGATTCCCGTGC
>JAJTFY010000107.1 GCA_021299175.1 Chitinophagaceae bacterium | reverse complement strand
GGGATTGCGATTGTCCTGATCTTCATCGGCGTAAAAATGCTGATTGAATTTTTTGGTATCCACATCAATATCCTTATTTCTCTGGGAGTCATCATCGCATGCCTGTCTGGTGCTGTATTGTATTCCATGAAGGTAAACAGGCAGAAAGCCGTAAAGGAAAAATAACCATCATGAAAGTCCATCCTGTAGCATATATCAGCAGCTTGATGGGCACTACACTCATGGGATGTCCGGATGTTTCATTTGTGGAGCATCTGCTCATTGACAGCCGAAAACTTGTATTTCCTCAAACAACCTTGTTTTTTGCCATCAGAACTGAGCAGGGAGATGGGCATCAATACATCGATGAACTCTATCGAGAAGGGGTAAGGAGTTTTGTGGTCTCATCTGTTCCTGATCTTGCTTCCTTTCCGGATGCCAGGTTTTTATTGGCAGAGAATGTTGTGGCATCCATACAAAAGCTGGCCGCTGCACACCGAAAACAATTTGACTTCCCTGTAATAGGCATAACAGGCAGCAATGGCAAGACGATTGTAAAAGAATGGCTCAATCATTTGTTGCAACAGGAAAAGAACATTGTCCGCTCTCCACGCAGTTTCAATTCTCAGTTGGGTGTTCCGCTCAGCATTTGGCAGATGCAGGAGACCCATGAGCTGGGCATTTTCGAAGCGGGCATTTCAAAGTCCGGAGAAATGGAGCGGCTTCAAAAAATGATTCGTCCGGATATTGGCCTGTTGACCAATATTGGTGAGGCCCATGGCGAAGGCTTTGATTCCATCAAAAATAAATTAGCAGAGAAGCTGCAACTGTTTCGTGATGCCCAACTGCTGGTCTATTGCAAGGACCATGCGTTGGTGGATGAGACAGTCCAGCAATTGCTCCAGGAAGGCACCCTGAGAGCTTCACTATCCTGGGGAATTCATCCTGGGGCAGACATGGTGGTTTCCTATCATGCAATGGCAGGAAGAACCATCGTTTCCGTAGTGTACAAAGGAATCAGCCACGGTTTTTCTATTCCCTACATCGATCCTGCTGCCATAGAAAATGCCTTGCATTGTTTTGCCATTTGTCTCCATCTGGGATTGCAGGATCAAGTCATATCGAGGATGCAAGACCTTCCTCCACTCTCCATGCGCCTGGAAATGAAACAAGGACAGCATGGGTCAACCATCATCAACGACAGTTACAATGCAGACCTGAGTGGGATGTTCAGCGCCTTGGATTTTCTAGGACTGCAACATCCCTCGCGTGATAGGGTGGCCATCCTGTCTGATGTATCAGGCATATCAGGGGATGCCCTGCCCGCCTATGAAAAACTTGCTTCCTACCTCCGGTTAAAAAATATCACCAGGCTCTATGCTGTTGGAGATCAGTTTCAAGCCTTGGCCAGTTGTTTTGGTGATCCCTCCATAAAAGTTTTTTATTTCAAGGATACTGACTCTTTGTTGCATCATCTTCAAGGCGTGAACTTCAGGGATCAGGTTGTTTTGGTCAAAGGGGCAAGATCGTTTCATTTTGAAAAAGTGAGCCATTTGTTGGAAAGCAAAAACCATCAAACCAGGCTTGAGATTGACCTCTCCAGTGTCTCTCAGAACCTGAGCCAGTTCAAGGCTGGTTTGAAACCTGATACCAGGATCATGGCCATGGTCAAGGCTTTTTCATATGGTGCAGGCAGCTATGAAATTGCGAACCTGCTGCAGTTTCATCATGTCAATTATATCGCAGTCGCCTATGTAGATGAAGGTGTTGAGTTGAGAAAGGCGGGCATACGGATGCCCATCATGGTCATGAACACTGCACCGGCATCTTTCTCCTCATTGGTAGAGTTCAACCTTGAACCTGAGATTTATTCCGTTGGATTCGCCCAACAATTGAATGCTTATTTGCAGCAGGAAGGCATCAGTTATTTTCCTGTTCACATCAAACTGGATACTGGCATGCACAGACTGGGCCTGGAGCCCACGGATATTGGCCATTTCATTGATCAACTGGGCAGGACTTCAACATTCAAGGTCAAGACGGTATTCACGCACCTTGTGGCCTCTGAAAATCCTGTGCATGATGATTTTACCAGCATCCAACTGCAACGCTTTGAACATTGTTGCGATCTCTTGTCTGCACATTTTGGATATCCTTTCATCAAGCATGCTGCCAATACCGCTGCCATCAGAAGACATCCTTCAGCAGAATACGACATGGTCAGGATCGGTATCGGACTCTATGGCATCGATCCAGGAAACAGTGATTTGAAGCTACAGGAATCTGTTTCACTCAAGACCACCATTGCGCAGATCAAGGATGTGAAAAAAGGGGAGTCGGTTGGATATGGTCGTCATTCGATTGTGAACCATGATACCAGGGTTGCCACCATCCGGATTGGATATGCCGATGGATATCCAAGAAGTTTGGGCAATGGCAAGGGAACTGTCCTGGTCAGAGGGAAGTCTTTCCGCACCATTGGCAATGTTTGCATGGACATGACCATGATTGATCTAACAGGCGATAGTGGCATCACGATTGAAGATGAAGTCCTGGTTTTTGGAAAGGATCATTCAATTGTTGATGTTGCCAAGACCGCAGACACCATCCCCTATGAAATCATGACCGGTATTTCACAGCGCGTCCCAAGGATTTATTTGGGTGAATGATCTTGGGTCATCTGCCATTGTTTCCTTATCATTATATTTGCAAAAACCTGCATTTTGAAGTTCAAATACGCCCTTCTCCTGACTTTTTTGATCCTGCTTGCTGATCAGGCACTTAAAATATACATCAAGACCAGTTACCATATGGGCCAGGAAAATGTCCTGTTCCAATCCATTCCTTGGTTGAGGTTTCATTTTATTGAGAATGAGGGAATGGCCTATGGATGGAAGCTTGGTGGCGACTGGGGTAAAATAGCCCTCACTGTTTTCAGGTTGGTGGCTGTTGCGTTTGGTACCTATTATATTTTGGACATCATTAAGAAAAAATACCATGTTGGTTATATTGTCTGTGTAACCTTCATCTATGCCGGAGCCATCGGAAACCTGATCGATAGCTTGTTTTATGGAATGGTATTTGAGACCAGCGACCCTTACCTGCAAAACCTTGCCCATGGCATTTGGCAAAATGGTTTTCAAGGCGGGTATGCAGGATTTTTGCACGGCAAGGTGGTTGACATGTTGTACATGCCCATCATTGAAGACGCTTATTTTCCAACCTGGTTTCCACTTTGGGGCGGAGAATCCTTCATGTTTTTCAGGCCTGTTTTCAATATTGCTGATGCAGCCATTTCAGGTGGCGTATTTGCCATCCTGATTTTTCAAACCAAGTTCTTTCCTGCTGTTGAAGCACCTAAGGTTCCAGCGCAGGAAACAGAAACCCCGGCAGAATAAGGCACTGCAGCACTAGTCATCCTCCCCATCCCTCCCTGTCGAGGCTTCTGTAATGAATTGCTTCCGCAATATGTTCAGGCATGATGTTTTCATTGTTGGCAAGGTCAGCAATTGTTCTTGCCACTTTTAGGATCCTGTCATAGGCCCTTGCGGAAAGGCTGAGTTTTTCCATGGCATTTTTGAGCAAGGCCTGCCCCGCCTCAGTCAATTGACAAATCTCTTTCATCTCCTTTGACCCCATTTGTGCATTGGCATAGATCCCTGTTTTACCCTTGTATCTTGATGTCTGTATGGTTCGGGCAGCCATTACCCGATCCCTGATGCTGGCAGAATTTTCAATTGTTTCTTTTGATGCCAGTGCGGAAAAAGCAACTGGTGTCACTTCCACATGCAGGTCAATCCTGTCCAGCAAAGGGCCTGATATGCGGTTCAGGTATTTGGTGACAGCGCCAGGCGGACAGTTGCATGTTTTTTCAGGATGGTTGTAAAAACCGCAGGGGCAGGGGTTCATGGATGCCACCAGCATGAATGATGCCGGAAAGTCAACCGCCAGCCTTGCCCTTGAAATGGTTACCCTTCTTTCTTCCATCGGCTGCCGCATCACCTCCAGCACATTTCTCTTGAACTCCGGCAGTTCATCCAGGAACAAGACGCCATTGTGTGAAAGGGATATCTCTCCGGGTTGCGGGCTTGCACCCCCACCGACCAAACCTGCATTGCTGATGGAATGGTGAGGGCTTCTGAAAGGTCTTTTGGTGATGAGGGTAGCATGCTCAGGAAGTTTGCCCGCCACACTGTGGATCTTGGTGCTTTCTAGAGCCTCTTCCATGGACAGGGGAGGAAGGATGGATGCCAAACGCTTTGCCAGCATGGTTTTCCCGGCACCGGGCGGACCGATGAGAATGACATTGTGCCCGCCCGAAGCCGCGATTTCCAGCGCCCTTTTGATGTTTTCCTGTCCCTTTACCTCTGCAAAATCATTTTCAAATGCCTGTTGTGCAGCACTGAATGCTTCCTGTATGTTGATGGAGATGGGTGCGGCGCTTGCGCCATCTGTCTGGATGAATTCAACGACCTCCCTGATGTTTTTCATGCCATATACATCAATGCCACTGACCATTGCAGCCTCTTTGGCATTTGCGGCTGGAAGAATGAATCCGTTGAATCCCTCTTTCCTCGCCTGAATGGCAATGGGCAGTGCACCCCTGATCGGGCGCAGTTCTCCATCCAGGCTGAGCTCGCCCATCATGATATAATGATTAAATTTTTCAGCCAGCGGGATTTGCTCGGAGGCAGCCAGAATGCCGATGGCAATGGGAAGGTCAAAGGCTGTGCCGCTTTTCCTCAGGTCCGCCGGTGCAAGGTTGACGACAATCCGGGTGCGCGGCATTTCAAACCGTTTTGATTTGATGGCGCTTTCGATTCTTTGCATGCTCTCCTTGATGGCGGAGTCTGCCAATCCTACAATGCAGTATTCTTTTCCCTGGGCGGTCCAGTTCACTTCAATGGTGATGGTTTTCGCTTCAACCCCGTATACAGCACTTCCAAAGGTCTTTACAAACATGGTGTAAAGCTATGGCTGTGGCCAGGGCTTGAAAACGTGAAATCATCTCCAATAGAATGTATTAACCGCTGATTTTTGTGAGATTTTCACCCTCCATTGTGGTGTTCTTCCCAATGTTTTCCAACAGGGACGTAACACCCTCTTTTTGAAGGATCAGGTAGCCCATCCTGTCCTGGCTGATGCCTTCCTTGAGTTGATAGCTGAAGCGGAGTTCATTTTCGGTGAGGTGGGTCTCAAAATATTTGAAACTAATAGATGGCAGGTCTTTCAGCTCATCACCAATCTCATACAAATGGGTGGAAAGGATGAAAAGTCCGTTGCGCATCCTGATCAATCCCCTGATGACGGCCAGTGAGCATTTCATGGCATCCTGGATATTGGTGCCCTTGAATAGTTCATCAATGAGGATCAACCATCTTTTGCCATCACTGATGCGGGTGATGGTTTCGCGGATCCGCCTTACCTCATTGAAAAAATAACTTTCCCCTTTGATGAGATTGTCTTCTACCGTGATGTTGCTCAATATGCCTTCAAATAGTGAAAGCTTCATGCTTTTCGCGGCAACGCCCATGCCCAGGTGGGCAAGGTATGTTGACAGGCCAACAGCCTTGATCAGCGTGGTTTTTCCGGCCATGTTGGCGCCGGTAAGAAAAATGAAATTGGAATGGGGATTCATTTCCAAG
>JAJTFY010000106.1 GCA_021299175.1 Chitinophagaceae bacterium | reverse complement strand
CCGTTGCAGCTTTTAGCGACGGGAGGATTGAATTATAGTTGGACCCCGACGGCATTTTTAAACAATGGCTTGATCCCGAATCCTGTTGCACGCTTGAATGACGACATCACATATGCAGTAAGGGTATCAACGAAAGAGGGATGTTTTGCTTATGATACGGTGAAAGTGAAGGTGTACAAGACACCCCCTGAGATCTTTGTTCCTACCGCCTTTACGCCGAATGATGATGGCCTGAACGACAGGCTGATACCGATTCCTGTGGGGATTGCAAAGATTGTTTACTTCAAGGTGTACAACCGTTATGGCGAGTTGGTGTTCAGCACAGAAGAGATAGGCCGTGGCTGGAATGGCGTGTACAAGGGCCGCGACCAGGGCAATGAATCTTTTGTCTGGCATGCATTGGGGGTGGATTATTTGGGCAGCCCGGTGTTTAGAAAAGGTCAATCAACTTTAATCAGATAAATGATGCGAAAAAAAATTCTTGTTACGGGTGCCAGTTCAGGATTTGGAAATGCCATTGCCAGAAAATTTGCTGCTGCAGGCAATGATCTCATCATCACTGCAAGGTATTCGATGTACAAAACCGAGAACAAGTATTTGCAACATTACACGGAGACCCTGCTCTGGAGAACCTGGATTTGCTGGTGAACAATGCTGGTTTGGCGTTGGGCCGTGATCATTTTGACCAGGGAAATATAGATGACTGGGATACCATGGTTGATACCAACCTCAAAGGATTGCTCTATGTTACAAGGGCCGTGCTACCAGGCCTGATCAGCAACGGGAAGGGACATATCATCAACATTGGTTCTACTGCAGGAAAAGAAGCCTACGAGAAAGGCAATGTATATTGTGCTACGAAAACTGCAGTGGATGCCATCAGCCAATCCATGCGCATCGATCTGTTGAAGCACAGGATAAAAGTAACGGTGATCCACCCTGGTGCAGCAGAAACCGAGTTTTCAATGGTTAGGTTTAAGGGGGATGAAAAGACTGCCAAATCCGTCTATGAAGGCTACAAGCCATTGCAGGCAGAAGACATTGCTGACACTGTTCATTATTGTGCAAATCTTCCTGAACATGTTTGTATCAACAGTGTTGTGATGACATGTACTTCACAAGCCAACAGTTTCTACTTGCACAAGTAAACAGTTTTTTATTGGGCTAGTGAAATCCTGATCTGCACACCACCTCTTGTGTTGACAGATGGGGCAGAGTTTGATACATATGGATTCAACCTTCTCTGGTCAAAATAAAGTTGGATATTGACCCTGTTGCTCAACACGTAATCGATGGTAGGTCGAATGCTTACAACCCTTTGTCCACCAGTGGCAAAGGCATTTGATTGGTCCAATCTTGAATTGGAGTTGACGTCATCCCGCACACTGAAGTCCAGAGCAAAAGTGATGTCATTGTCGAGCTTGCTGCTGGCATCACCTTTCCCAATCTTCACCTTGAAAGGCAATGGGAATCCACGTTTCCTCCACCGCATGCCAAAAGTGATTTCGGTAGAATGTACCTCACTCAATTGAAAGTCGACAAGGCTCATGCTGAGCTGCCTTGATTTTCTGTATTCAAATCTGCCTGACAATTGGCCTGGTGTCGAAAAATCAATACCAATCAAAGGAGCAAACTGTTCAGAGATCAGGAGGTTTGGAACAAGGAAATAAGGAATATAGTTTCCTGAAACAGTATCGATGAAGGAAGGAAATCCATACAACAAGGTATCTTGGAACAAGAGTGCTGAATTGAAACTGTTCATGCTCAGCGTGGAGTTGTAACCATGCGTGATGGTGAAATTGCTCAGGTACTGTTGAAGGGATTCAATCCTGCTTAAGCCATTGTAGGTCAATCTCCAATTCGGTTTTGGCATGTATCCCTTAAAAGGATTGGTTTTTACAGATCCGCTTTCTCCTGTGTTCAGTAGGGAAATGCTGTTGGGATCCTTGTTGGTGTATGCAGCCAGAAATGCAGGCACGATGACGTCTTGTGCATACCTTCCATATCCTTTGTAATAACCATCAGCCCCTGCTGTCTTGCTGTATGGATTTTTCTCACCCAATCTTTTGGACAATACAAGCCTGTTGCTTTCAAATTTCTTGAACGTTTCACTGGTATTGTTGGGATCGAATTTGGCAAAAAGTGTTTGGAATGAAATGTAGCTGATGCTGAAACCGCCGCCAGAATAGGGGTTCAGGGCATTGAACTTTCCGGTGCCCACTGTATCCTTGAAAAGGGTGGAGTAATTTTTAGATAGGTTTCTGTCGAGGTTCAGGTCAACAAGGAAATCCCTGAACGGCTCTACCTGTGCAGTTACGTTGAGCTTTTGCTCATAATTCTGCAAGAACAGGTTGTTGAGCATAGGATCTTTCGTAATCTGTCCTTTTTGAGCAATGTCTTGCAACCAGGCCTGGTCAGGCTGTTTGCCCATGGTGAATCCGATGCCAGGGGCCATGCTGCTGAAATTTTGTCCAAAGAACCGGGTGCTGTCGGTATAGCCAGGGAGGAATGTGGTGCCTCCCTCGTTGTATGTTGCTCCGACCCTCTTGACCGCAGTAAGCACTTTCAAGGCTGTTTTCACTGGAGCAGACAATGTAGCAACAGCCTTTGTTTTTTCAGGCACATTGAGGTCAGCAATCCTTTTCTCCAATTTCTCAACGGATGATTTATTGGCAATGATGTCTTTTTCTGAAGGACTTTTCTTTTTCTTGAACTTCGCAGTAAGCTTGCTGAGTTTGGTTTTTAATTTCTTGATACGGGCCTGGTTTTTCTTGCTGACTTCAGTTGTCTCAGTTGGGGCAATGTCTGGGGTATTGGTATCGTCTAGCTTTCTGAGCGTTTTGGATTTTGAATACAACTGCGTCATGTTCAATTCTGCTGTAGCACCTGTTTGCCCACTGTTCTGAATGGTATTTCCCAAACTGACGGCCAGCCTTGAAGCGCCCACCCAATTGTAGCTGCTGCGGTAGGCCAGGTTCAGCGTTGTCCAGTCCAGCAGTGGAATCATGGTGGTCGGCAGGTTGTAGGTGATGTCAGTGTTCTGCGTGTAGATGGTATTCCTTCCACCTTTCATGAAATTGCGCACCAGTGAATCGCGTTTGCTCTTGGAGTCTATCCTGCCAATGGGCTCATCGATTCTGGAATTGTTGATGGCCTTGAAATCGAGGTTCAATGATTTTGTCAAGTCCCAACGCATGTTGTAATTCCTGTCCACTACAAAATACTTGTCATAGGTTTCAGGAATCTTGAATTTTCCACCGCCAACATTTCTTGGACGGATGGCGCCAAACTGCCTCCTGCTGTCCATCCTGATGCCGATCAGTGAAGGCATGGGATTGAAGTTTACATTGCGGATGAAATCCAGCCAGGGGGTAGGGGCCTTGATCAGTTTTTTGAGCGGCTCAATGTATTTGGGTTGGGCACTGTAATTGTAACCAAGTCCACCCTGTGTCTTGCTCACTTCATTGTTTTCAATCAGCGGATTGTGCTGTTGCGTTTCGGTGAATGAGTAACTGAAATCAAAGTTGGAAATGCTCCAGAGACGAACTTTCTTGTCCTGTGGTTGGGTAAACCGAACATTGGTGAAGTTGAAGGTTTTGATACCGGTAAAATCAACGGCATCTGCCTTGATGGAATCACGTTTGTTCTTGTAAATATTCAGTTTGTCTTTCAGGGTGATGTCCTTGTCATAAGGATCATATTGAGGCGAGCTGATGGTTTGCGATAGGTTGGCAAAAAAAGGAATTTCCAATCCAAGCTTTTTGGGTAGCAGTTTTCCCAGTTGAAGGTTGGTGGAAACATCGAATTGTTTCAGATCATCACGGTACCTGTCGTTCACCCTTTGTTCAAGCTGGCCAAATCCTATTGTATGGATATTGGCAGACATGGAAACCGTTCCCAAATCTGCCAATTGGAGGTTCATCTGACCCACTGCCGCCCAGCCACCTTTTTCATCCAGTCCGGAGAGTCTCAGTTCATTGATCCAGACCTCAGCATTGACGGGCCTTCCACCGGTTGGATCTTTGGGGTTCTCCAAACCAGCAAGGATGCCTTTTACCTCTCCAAGGTTCGGGTTACCCATGATAGAAAAGGTCTTTCCATTGATGGTTTTCCTGTAAATGGATGTGGGGTTTCCTGTATTGAGGTTGCGTTCGTTCTTGAGTTTGATCAGTTCTGTGATGTCAAAATTCAATTCATTTTCTGCTGGCCAAATCACCTTTTCATCAGTTGTTCCGAATGGAGTTGTTTTCAGCGGATACTTGATCTCATAGAAGTTGTTGATGTAGTCGTTACCAATCCTGACTACCGCATACACTTCTCCATCCCTGAGGTTGTTGTATTCTTTCAGGCTTTCTGCATGATAGAACATGGAGATGCGCTTGTATTGTCTCAGATCATGGTTGAAAGATTTGAAAACAGCCCTTCCATCACCTTCATTGAGGTTGATTACATTGATGCTGAGGGCTTGTTCATTCTGTAGGATGTTGATGCCACCATTGCTGAGCGTTTGCACACGCTCAATGCCTGGTGGGGTGCGGTAAGGAATAGGATCCCTGCGGTCGTTCTCCTCGATATTGACGGCAGATACATTGAACCTGGTGCTGGTGCTGGACAGGTCAATCGTTTTGTATGTGCCCATGGTATCAAGGTTGTACGCAAACCTTCTCCAGTTGTTTCTGACCAACTCCAATTTGGCAAAACGCAGTACGACTGAGTCGGCAAAATCAGTAAGGAACATCCTGAAAAAGCGGATGGATTTGAAATCGGGAATCTCACCCACCTTGCTGTTGTAGGCAGTAATCGGCACACGGAACTGGTACCAGATCTGGTTCTGTTTGGTTCCATCGGCCAGTGTTACGTTGACAGATTTTTTATCTGCAATAAAGTTTTGACCTACCTGCATGATCGGGTCCCCGCTGGGCTTCATGTCAATCCTGTACTGGAAATACTCCTCAGACTCGTTGAGGGTATTGTCTCGGTTCAAGTCTTCCCCATCAGGATACATGGTAAATGCCGAAGCAAAATTGTCACCGGCTTTTGCAATGGGAGAGTTGCCTTGGGGGCTGTTGAAGTTTTTGTAACGGGATAAAATGCCAGCATTATCTGCATCGTAGGTAGCATCTCTGTAATACTTGAAGTTATCAGCAGAAGGATCGTTTTTTGCTTCCAGATAAGCCTTGGAGGTAACACCCAATCTTGCGGCCATGTCGTTCAGGTACTGCACCCTGAGCCTGCTCTCTGCAGAGTCTGTCAGACCATCCAGTCCTACGTCCTGGAAAGGCCTGTCGGCAGGGTCATTGCTGAATCCCTGTGTTACCTGAATCGGGTTCAATGGTGATTTTCCCCATGTGGAAGTGGAAGTGGCTGAAGGAATGGATGGGGTAGGCAAACCATTTTCATAAAACCTTCTGGAGTCTTTGAGGATGTCTTCTGAAATATTACCCAGGTTCAGGTATAGCGATCCCCCAGCAGGATTGGTGCCTTTGATGAAGGGATCCAGTACCCAGAATTCAACGAACTCGACATTCGCGGTTTCGAAATCGGTCTGATCGATGCCCCGCATGATACCACCCCAGCGTTTGTTGGGATTCCTTAGCTGCCCTGTTGTTTCGATGTTCTGCGCATCGTAGTTGTAGGGGCCTCTTTCTTTTGGATAATACGCGAGGTCAAAGGTGACCATTTGGCTCTGTCCAAAATCGGGTGTCCTTCTCGGGAAGATCTCCTGTTGTCCTACACTCCTTACCCTTGGGTCAGAAAGTTGAACCAGGTCATTCCTGACAGGGTTGTTTGCATTTCTTTTTTCCTGCAGGATGGGCTCAATATTGTACCAGGCCAGTTTCGCCCTGTTTTTACCGTAGTCGATATTGTCATATGAGTTGGCTTCTGGGAACATGGTATTCCCGAAACGGTCAGTGGCCCCAAAAGGAGTCGAAGCCAGCGTCCAGCCAACGATAGGGAAACGAAGGTCAATGCTTACTGATGGTAGAGGTTCCATTGGCCTCATAAAAAGGAAGTTTGCTCAACCATTTGTTCAGCCTGGGCAGCTCACTGTTGTAGGCCAAGTCGATGCCGGTCATGCTGTTGCGGATTGGATCAGAGCCATATTCCATCTTGGTGAAAAAAGGTCTTTCGCTCAACCTTACCGAGGTTCCACCGATGGAAAGTTTATCGTTGAACAAATAATCCCACCGCAGGCCCATGAAGGTTCGTTGCTGCACTCCAAAAGTGGCATTGTTCTCAAACTGAACATTGACGGGCAGTCCAGAGCTTTTGATAGCACTGTTGATGATCCTCAAAGTGCCCGACATGTAGTCGATGGTATAATCAATATTTTCCTGCAGGGTTTGTCCACCAGCCGTAACAGTAACAGATCCCGGAGGGATGTTGAAGGCATTCAATGAAATCTCTCCACTTGCCCCTCCAGATGATTTTGAGCTACCCCTGATCAGGAAGCGGTTGAGGTTGGCATAGGTTTGCGCAATCGCCTTGATGGTATCATACAGCGGATAGAAAAGGAATTTATCCCGCAGGGTTGGATCGGTGGTGAAAGCATAATCGAGGTCATGCCCAAAGGGCTCAAGCACCGGAAAGATGACACGGCTCTGGTAGGAGTTGACAGTATAACCTTCCACAAAATCGAATACACCATCGGGTTGCGGATCGTTCTGGTTGTTCAATCTGTCCAGGTTCATGAGGCTCAATAATGGAACCCCCGCCTGGTCTCCAACCGGCAGGTAACGTTTTTCTCCAGCACCTGGTTCCTGATAGAGCACATTGAACTGGAAATCCTGTCTTTCCAGTTGTCCTGATCCAACGGGATAAATGTTTTTCATCATCAGGTCCCAGATGGGCAATGAGGTCCTTTGAGACGTTGCTTTCAGTAATTTCAGGAACAGAATTTTTTGCACTCCACTGGTCGAATCCACTGGAATGTCCTGTGCAAATTCACCCACCTGGAAAACTTTTCCATTTACGGTATACTGATATGCAACACCCAAAACCTCATCTGGCTGAAGCGTAACATTCAGGGAGATGAAACCCAGTTGCCTGTTGAAATAATATTGAGTGGTATCCAGTTTTCTGGCAAATGTTTTTTCGAAATCACGGACAGGTTGCAGTCCTATGCTGTTGAGGTAACTCACAATCTGTGCGGGATTTCTGCTGCCAGGGTTGTTGATGATTTTGGTATACAGGTCATTGGTTCCGTTGGAAGGGAAAGTTAGGCCTGGCCTGGGATTGATGATCGGCGGTTGCTGATAGGGCTTGTCTTCCCCAAGGTCCATCAGGCCCACTACATCACGGGCATTGGTGGTGACACCATTTCTGTTGGTAACCCATACTTCAAGGCGCAGCAACTGCACCTGGGAATTGATTACCGGAAGGTTTTTCATGGCCTTGTTGTAATCCCTTCTGAAATGCTGTGCCAACATGAAGTGCCTGTTCTCCTCGTATTCATCAGCCTTGAATTCAAAAGGTGTACTGCTAGAACCACCCTTGAAGCCTGCAGATTGTCGTTGCGAACGCTGGCTGGCAAATACGGTGGAGAGCCAAAGTTTTCCGAACTGCATCTGGGTCTTGATACCAAATAGTTGTTGCGCGCCGGGAATCAAGGTTCCTTTAGAAGCAAATGAAGTGTTACCCACTTCAATCTTTTTGAAAATATCTTCCGAACCTCCCGAATAATCCAGTTTGAGCTGGTTTTCGAAATCAAAGGTGGAGAGGGTATTATAGCTGATCGGAAATTTCATCTTGTCCCCAATGTTACCGATCACGTTCAGGTTGGCTGCCATGTCAAAATCCAGGCCACCATTTTTCCTTGCCCTTTCAGGAAGGGTAGGGTTCTTGATGTTCTGCCCCTGGTAGCCGGCAGTGATGTTCACCTCGCCCTGAGGTTTGATGTCAATTTTCCCTGTTCCAAATAAACGGTTGAAGAGGTCTTCCCCCATCTTCAGCTTGGGCTTGACAAGTTTTCTGTTCAGAAGACTGGAAGTATTGGCACGCTTTTGGAAATAGTCGGACTCGGCTTTGCGCGATTGGATGCGCATGTATTCATCAACTGTCAGCGATGTGGGCTTCCGAAAATACTTTCCACCTACTTTTTCAACGATATAGTATTCTTTGGTCTTGGGGTCGTATACAATCGAATCGCTGAAGTTGGAAGGATCCCTTAAGTCAAAAGGATTTTTGTTCTTCTGGGTCAGTTTATCACCCCTTCTGTCTTGCAGGGGAAATCGCAGCGTATCATTTTTGGGAAGACTGTCTTGCTGAAAGGGAAAAACAGTTTTATGTCCATTGGCCTTTGCATCCGCCGTTTGGTGCGCATACAGCAGGGTAGCCAACAATGTTATCTTAATGGACAATTTTTTCAAACGGGAAGGGTCTTTTTACCGCAGGTCAGATGAACTGAAGTGATTTTTTGATGATTGATTCAAGTACATTGTCTTCAGGGGAATTGGCTCTGGTTTTTTTGAGGGCGGCTTCAGCGGTATTTTTTTGGATCCCAAGAGCCATCAGTGCATTTAACGCATCATTTTCCAAACTATTGCGTGCAAATCCTGGAGCTGTGCTTTCAACACCCGCTTTGACCATTTTTTCACGCAATTCAAGGATGAGTCTTTCGGCAGATTTTCTGCCAATCCCCTTGATTTTTTCCAGTGCACCTGTATTGCCTGATGCTATGGCTGACCTCAACTCTGATGGCTGCATGGAAGAAAGCATCATTCTGGCAGTGGAGGCCCCAACACCATTCACGTTGATCAGTTGCACAAAAAGTTCTTTTTCTGCCAATTCGGCAAACCCAAAAAGGGTATGCCCATCCTCCTTGATTTGCAGGTGGGTCAGCAGGGTTCCTTCCTTTAAATCCTGGATCCTTGAAAAGGTATTCAGGCTGATCTGTACCTCATATCCAACGCCATGAACATCAATGTGGATATAGGACGGTGTTTTTAGAACAAATGAACCAGTCAGGCTTGCTATCATGATGCCGTAAAGTTAGTAAAATCCCTTCACAAGAGGCGCAACAGGCATGCGCTTTAGCATCCTTTTGACAACATCGTTCAAACAAATGACGATTGTCATGCCACTGGCGCCTAACGTCCTTTATTTTCTTAATTTTGTGCTCCAAATCAACTACATGCAAAAAATCACAGCAGCAATTACGGCAGTTGGCGGATTCGTGCCAAAGGATGTACTTACCAATGCCGACTTTGAAAAGATGGTGGATACCAACGACGAGTGGATCAAGACAAGAACGGGAATAGAAGAAAGACATATCCTCCGTGGTGAAGGCCTTGCTACATCAGACCTGGTGGTACCTGCGGTGCAGGATCTTTGCAAAAGAAGGGGAATCGACCCTAACGAGATTGATTGCATGATTGTGGCCACCATTACGCCCGACATGTTCTTCCCCAACACCGCCAATGTTGCCTGCGACAAACTGGGCATCACAAACGCCTGGGGATTTGATGTGCTGGCCGCCTGCTCAGGCTTTTTGTACAGCCTTACCACAGGTGCTGCCCTTGTTGAGAGTGGCCGTTACAAAAAAGTAGTCGTAGTAGGTGCCGATAAAATGAGCTCCATCACCGATTATACCGACAGAACAACCTGTATTTTGTTTGGGGATGGTGCAGGCGCAGTATTGCTCGAACCCAATACCGATGGATACGGCGTATTGGACAGCATTTTGAAAAGCGACGGAAGCGGCGGAAAATACCTCAACATGAAAGGCGGTGGATCCCTCAATCCTCCATCAGCAGAAACCATTGCCAACAAGATGCATTACATGTATCAGGATGGACAACCCGTGTTCAAGTTTGCGGTTACCGGCATGGCAGATGTCAGTTACGAACTGATCCAACGCAACAACCTTAGCGCAGATGATATTGCCTTTTTGGTTCCCCACCAAGCCAACAAACGCATCATCGATGCCACTGCAAGACGCATGGGATTGTCTGATGATAAAGTGTTGATGAATATCCAGCGATATGGCAATACCACTGCCGCGACCATTCCACTCTGCATCTGGGATTACCAGGACAGGATGAAGAAAGGCGACAACATCGTCCTCGCCGCTTTCGGTGGAGGATTCACCTGGGGTGCCACCTGGGTGAAGTGGTTTATTTAAATCGTTTAAGCGGTTTAAGGGGTTGAAGGGGTTTAAGTTTTCCCTTCAACTTCTTCAACTTCTTCAACTCCTTCAACCTCTCTAAACCTCCCTCAACCCATGCCCCACCAATTCAAAGGCTTCTCCTCCCTCGCCATCCATGCCGGTCATGTAAAAGACCCCATGTACGCGCACCTTACGCCTATCTATGCTTCTTCAACTTATGTGTATGATGAAGCAGAGCAGGGCATGCGCCGTTTTTCCGGCAAGGAGCCGGGATATATTTATTCCCGTTGGGGCAATCCAACCATGAATGAATCTGAGCAAAAGATTGCGGCCATGGAGACTTTTGGTGTTGAAGTCGATGGAAAGCCTTTGGAAGCAAAGGCTATTTTGCATGCATCCGGCATGGCGGCCATCAGCTCATTGTTTCTTGCCACATTGAAACGGGGCGATAAGATTCTTACACACTATTCTCTTTACAGTGGTACGCAGGATTTCATGAAGACCCTGCTCGATCCTTTGGATGTGGAGGCCATTATCGTTGATCTTCGTGATCTTTCGCTGGCAGAAAAATGTTTGATGGAAGATCCTGCCATCAAACTG
>JAJTFY010000105.1 GCA_021299175.1 Chitinophagaceae bacterium | reverse complement strand
GCGCCATCGGCAGCAATCCTCCAACAATTCAACCTAAAAGTACCTGTTTCCATTGCCGGTGATACACGCTATGACCGTGTTGCAGAGATCACACATTTACCCTTTCATCACAGTGCTATCGACGCATTTTGCAGTAAAACGGATACCATCATTGCAGGAAGCACCTGGAAAGAGGATGAGGAAATGCTTTCAGGATTATTGGAATCCACCCCTGCTTTAAAACTCATCATCGCACCGCATGAAATAGACACAAAACACATTCAGGAAATCAGGCGCTTGTTCAGGCCAAGTATTCTCCTGTCTGAGGCTGATGACGATGACCGATTGAAAGATGCCAGGGTATTGATCATCGATTGCATGGGCATGTTATCAAAACTGTACCGCTATACAACCATCAGTTATGTGGGAGGGGGATTCAATGCCGCTGGCATCCATAATATTCTTGAGCCTACAGCCTATGGAAAAACAGTCATTTTTGGCCCCAACCACGATCGTACTGCAGAAGCAAAAGCATTGATTGAAACCGGAGTGGGCTTCAGTTACAAGACAAAGCAAGACCTGAAGCTTTGGTTTCCATCATTGAAAAACTATTGTCAGATGCGGAAATAAGAACATCACTGGATGAAAAAGCAAGAAATTTCGTTCAACAGAGAAAAGGAGCAACAGATGTTATCGTTCGTCATATTGAGGAAAACCGGCTTCTGAGCAAATCATAAAATTTTTCTACCACTGCTGCCTGTTCAACATTGTCCTGCACAGTTCTGATGTATTGGGAAGCAATTGACTCAGCTTCGTTGAATGTTTTGGCTTCATCCAGCAATTGCATCATGGTGTCAAAACTCTGCGCATCACCTTTGAAGAGAGTATCCAAGAAAATATACCGGTCATTGATGCCCATCGCCGATCTCACTGATTCTTGCCGAAGTTGTTGGAGCCGATCTGAGAGGTCTGGCACTGAAGGGCTGAGTCTTTCATTTACAGATTGAACTGTAGCACCTTGTTTTACAGGCTCAACTGCTTTTTTCTCTTGAATTTGATTTTCGGTGTGTACAGGCTTCTCAACCACCATCAATTCCCGGATGATATCGAAGGTGACTTCCAATATCTCCTCTCTCAAAGCCCCATCATGGGTCAAGCGGTTCAACTTTTCCGTCAATTGTTTAAGTCTTTCCATCGCTTTATGGTATTTTTACAGTTCCTTGTTCATAAAGATACCAAGAGATCAACAAACAGACACATGTTCATAGAACCAATTAACAATAGTCAACAAGCAGGATGGATAGAAGTAGTCTGTGGTTCCATGTTCTCAGGAAAAACAGAAGAATTGATCAGAAGGCTTAAGCGTGCCAAAATAGCCAACATGCAAGTGGCAATATTCAAACCCTCCATGGATATCCGTTACCATGCAGGAAAAATAGTTTCACATGATGAAAATACCATCAACGCAACACCACTGAAAGACTCTAAAGATATTCTTACCCATGCTGAGGCATTCAATGTTGTTGGCATTGACGAAGCCCAGTTTTTTGATGCTGAAATTGTCCATGTTTGTGAAAGCCTTGCCAATGCCGGGAAAAGGGTTATTGTGGCGGGTCTTGACATGGATTATACAGGAAAACCTTTCGGCCCCATGCCAGCATTGCTTTCAGTGGCCAATTTTGTAACCAAGTTGCATGCCGTCTGCATCAAGTGCGGTGGAATCGCCAGCTACTCCTATCGGATTTCATCCAATACGGATCAGGTGGTGTTGGGCGAAAAAGACCACTATGAAGCGCGCTGCAGAAATTGCTTCAACACATAACACAATTACCTTGGAAGCACTGAATCAATTTACTGCGCTTTTGAAAAAAGAATTCTTGCTGGAGACAAGGCAGCAACATACCCTTTATGGTGTGATGCTGTACATTGCTTCAACAGTTTTTGTGATTTACCTGACCATTGATTCACCTGATGCAGATACATGGAACTCCCTTTTTTGGATCACCCAACTTTTTATTTGCATCAATGCGGTAGCAAAAAGTTTTTTGCAGGAAGCCAGGGGCAGAATGCTCTATTACTACTCCATCACTTCTCCGGTTGTATTCATCCTCTCAAAACTGAGCTACAATGTACTCTTGATGCTGGCCATGAACCTGGTAAACTTATTGCTCTATACCGCATTCATGGGCAACCCTACCGAATCATTTTTACAATTTCTTTTTATTGGACTTTTGGGATCCATGGGGCTGGGATTGGTATTTACCATGCTGGCCGCCATTGCCAGCAAGGCCATGCAGCAGGCTTCTCTGATGGCGATTCTTGGTTTTCCCCTGATCATCCCTCAACTTTTGCTGCTCGTCAGGCTTTCAAAAACAGCTTTTTCCGAAGTTTTCAGGGATGGAGTACCCCAGCAATTGGTCCTGCTCCTTGTATCGCTTGACATCCTCATTGTCTTCCTCGCCGTTATTTTATACCCATTTTTATGGAAAGATTAGGCGAAGGGCCTAATTTTGTCCATCAAAGCTACGGGTTGTATGCCCGTTGAACAGAACCCAGCGTTCCTTCAATGCTTTTCAATTCATCCAAGCCATGCGACTTACCTGGTGGAAAATAACTGCAATCGTTTTGCTTGCTTATGCTGTCATTGGAGGCCTTTTGCTTCCTGTTCCTGAACTCACGCAATTGGGAGAGACCATCAGAAATCTTTACTACCACGTGTGTATGTGGTTTGCAATGATGATTCTTTTCACCGTTTCAATCATCCAAAGCATCAAATACCTCAGAACTGGATCAATTGAACATGATATCAAAGCGGTATCCTATGCAGGCGTTGGTACTTATCTTGGCTTGCTTGGCTATGCAACCGGTGCCATCTGGGCCAGTTTTACCTGGGCAGATCCGAATAACCCCGCATTCGCTTCTTTTGGATCGATCATGCGGGAACCCAAGCTGATCGGTGCAGCCATTGCATTGTTGATATATGGAGCATATTTTATCCTAAGAAGCTCAATCACTGATATGGACCAAAGAGCAAGGGTGAGTGCCGTGTACAATATTTTTGCCTATGCCATGCTCTTCCCATCCATTTGGATCATACCCAGGTTGCTTCCCAGTTTGCATCCTGGCCAAGAAGGCAATCCTGCGTTGAATTTCAATGATATTGATGCCAGGATGAGAATGGTATTTTATCCTGCTGTAATTGGCTGGACACTCTTGGGTGCTTGGATTGCTACATTAAAAATCAGACATAAAATTTTAATGGAAAAAAAATGGTTTACGAATGAAAAATAAATTGATTGCTTTTATTGTAAGCTTGGGAATTTTTGCAGCCAATGCACAAGCAGAAACCACAAATGATTCGATGGCTTCTCTCATGAGGTCGAACGGAAAAATTTATGTGGTGGTAGCCGTGGTACTGACCATCCTGTTTGGACTGATTGCCTACCTGATTCAATTGGACAGAAAAATTTCCAAACTCGAAAAGGAAGCATAAACATAAACACAGTCTTAGTGTTTTCTAATCAACGAAAAACAATGCCATGAACCCAGAATATAGTTTCTTTGACGCAGTATGCAAAAGCTTTGACAAGGCAGCAAAATATACCCAATTTGACGAGGGCATTCTTGAACAAATCAAACAATGCAACAGCGTGCTTCGCATGCATTTCCCAGTAAAAATCGGAGACAAGGTAGAAGTTATCAAGGCCTATAGGGTTCAGCACTCCCACCATAAACTTCCCTGCAAGGGCGGTATCCGTTTCAGCGAAATGGTAAACTTAGATGAGGTGATGGCACTCTCCGCACTCATGACCTACAAATGTGCGATTGTGAACGTGCCCTTTGGCGGCGCAAAAGGTGGCATCACCATCGATCCTAAGAAATACAGTGCTTATGACCTTGAGCGCATCACCAGAAGGTATACCAGCGAACTGATCAAAAAAAGATTCATTGGTCCCGGTGAAGATGTTCCCGCACCTGATTATGGAACAGGAGAAAGGGAAATGTCCTGGATCCTTGACACCTATATGGCGATGCACCCCGGAGAAGTCGAAGCACTGGGCTGTGTCACAGGAAAGCCTGTCACACAGGGTGGGGTAAAAGGAAGAAGAGAGGCAACTGGATTGGGTGTTTTCTTTGGCATCAGAGAAGTGTGCAACAATGCTGAGGTCATGGCCAAGCTTGGTTTGGAAACAGGACTTACCGGAAAGAAAATAATTGTGCAAGGACTCGGAAATGTTGGCTATCATTCCGCCAAATTCTTTCAGGAAGGTGGAGCATTGGTAGTTGGTCTGGCAGAATACGAGGGATCCATCTACAATGAAAATGGACTTGATGTTGAAGCGGTATTCCAACACAGGAAAAAAACAGGATCAATCTTGGATTTTCCTGGCGCTACCAACTTCAATAAAAATACAGATGCGTTGGAAGCCCCTTGTGACATCCTGATTCCTGCAGCACTTGAGAATGTAATCAATGCCGAAAATGCAGATAAGGTTCAAGCAAAGATTGTTGGAGAGGCTGCAAATGGACCGTTGACCCCTGAGGCTGATGAAATCCTTGTCAACAAAGGAATACTGGTAGTGCCTGACATGTATTTGAATGCCGGTGGTGTTACCGTTTCTTATT
Source organism: Chitinophagaceae bacterium (assembly GCA_021299175.1). Taxonomy (GTDB): domain Bacteria; phylum Bacteroidota; class Bacteroidia; order Chitinophagales; family Chitinophagaceae; genus Pollutibacter. The sequence goes on along the minus strand of JAJTFY010000105.1, from coordinate 1,612 downwards.
TCGAATGGTTGAAAAACCTCAGCCATGTTTCCTATGGCCGTCTCGAAAGACGTTTCATGGAAAACCAAAATGCCAACATTGTATCCCAGCTTGAAGAAATGACAGGCAACAAAATAAGCGATGAACAAAAAAAACTGATTGTTCACGGACCAGATGAGATTGACCTGGTAAGGAGTGGGTTGGAAGATACCATGATCAAAGCCACCAATGAGATTTTAGATTGCTGGAAACAAAATCCTGAAATCCGAGACATGAGGACAGCCGCTTTTGTCGTGGCCATCAACAAGGTGGGAACCAGTTATTTAGAACTTGGAATTTTCCCTTAAAATATGCTTACTCATGTTTTGGAAAAAAAGAGAGCCACTCAGGTATCTCTTTTTTTTTGTCTGCCACATGGCATTCAATACCATTGGTAACGACAAGATAAGGAACAGGAATGGCAAGGTTATAGGAAAGAATTTGCATCAAAGCTGGCGCTTTCAGTGGCACATCAGCGGCCTTGCATTCAACCATCATCCAAGGTTGTGTATTTGAGTCAAAGACCAGTAAATCAAAGCGTTTCATGAGGTTCCCAAGCCGCAATCCTTTTTCAACAGCAATGGATTGAGAAGGGATTCCTGCAACCTTAATCATCCAACTGATGACATTCTGTCTCACCCATTCTTCCGGCTGAAGGGAAACCCATTTCTGACGAATGCTATCAAAAATTTCTGGCTGCCCCCCCTGCTCACGGATCTTGAAATCAGGTTCGGGAAAGGTCAAATTGATCATGCATGCAAAGTAATCAGTAATTTCGAAGCAGAACAAGTTGAAATATGAACAACAAAGAAGATATCGTCAAGAACTGGCTCCCCAGGTATACAGGAATGGCCATAGAACAATTTGGACAATATATCCTGTTGACGAACTTCAGTAAATATGTTGACCTGTTTGCAACATGGAACAATGTAGAAGTGATTGGAAGGGATAAACCCATGCAATGTGCTACATTCGACGGTATTACCATCATCAACTTCGGCATGGGAAGCCCAACTGCAGCCACCATCATGGACCTGCTCACGGCCATTGACCCCAAAGCCGTTCTGTTTCTAGGAAAATGTGGTGGGCTAAAAAAAAGAAACAAGTTGGGCGACCTCATTCTCCCCATTGCCGCCATCAGGGGCGAAGGAACCTCCAACGACTACTTTCCTGCTGAAGTACCAGCCATGCCGGCATTTGCCTTGCAAAAAGCGATTTCAACCACTATCCGAGAACATGAACTGGATTATTGGACTGGAACTGTTTATACAACCAATAGAAGGGTTTGGGAACATGACGAAGAATTCAAAAACTATCTTCAAAAAGTAAGGGCATATGCCATTGATATGGAAACTGCCACCATTTTTTCTGTGGGTTTTTACAATAAAATTCCAACCGGCGCCCTGCTGCTGGTCAGCGACCAACCCATGATCCCAGAGGGGGTCAAGACAGAGGAAAGTGATAAACAGGTTACGGCTAATTTTGTAGAATCACATCTAAAGGTGGGCATTGATTCACTGAAACAGCTGATCAACAACGGTCAAACAGTAAGGCACCTCAAATTTTAAGTTGCACGAGGTTTATAACTGGTGTA
>JAJTFY010000104.1 GCA_021299175.1 Chitinophagaceae bacterium | reverse complement strand
AGGGAATTCAAAACCCAACAATATATTGCCAACCACTTGAAAAGCCTGGGTATTGAAGTGACCCTTCTGGCCAAAACAGGCGTGCTGGGTGTTTTGCGCGGAGGAAAGCCTGGGCCCGTTATCGCCCTGCGGGCGGACATTGACGGCTTGCCCGTAAAAGAAAGGGTTGATGTTCCTTATAAATCAACCGTAACGGCAGATTATATGGGAACGCCGGTTTCTGTGATGCATGCCTGCGGACATGATACGCATACGTCCATCCTGATGGGAACTGCAGAGGTTTTGGCAGGCATGAAAAAAGATGTTTCCGGTACTGTTAAATTCTTCTTCCAGCCCGCCGAAGAAGGCCCTCCCGGTGATGAGGAAGGCGGAGCACCACTGATGATCAAAGAAGGTGTCATGGACAATCCCAAAGTGGATGCGGTATTCGGACTGCATATTTCTTCAGCACTTGAAATTGGAAAAATCAAATACAAAAGTGGATCCATGATGGCCTCTTCTGATTGGTTTACGATCAAGATCAAGGGCAAACAGACCCATGGATCAACCCCCTGGACAGGCATCGACCCCATCGTTGTGGGCACACAAATCATCAACAACCTACAAACCATTGTGAGCCGTCAGCAAGACCTGACCGTTGCGCCTGTTGTAATCACAGTAGGTAAATTTCACAGTGGCGTAAGGGCCAATATCATTCCTGAAACTGCAGAGCTCGAAGGCACCATCAGAACCCTTGACAGCAAAATGCAGAAGGATGTGCATGAAAAAATCAAATTGGTGGCAAAGAAAGTAGCAGAGGCATGGGGCGCTGAAGTGGATGTCAACATTGATACCAAGACTCTTGTAACCTATAACGATCCGGCACTGGTTGCCGCCATGGTTCCTTCTTTGGAAAGGGCTGCAGGAAAAGGAAATGCAACAGCAGGTATCTGGACCACCGGTGCAGAAGATTTTTCTTTTTTTGGTGAAAAAGCACCCGCATTTTTCTTTAACCTCGGCGGCATGCCCAAAGGGACAGATCCTTCAAAAGCCGCGCCCCATCATACACCTGACTTCTTCATCGACGACAGCATGCTGGATGTAGGCGTAAAGGCTTTTTGTAATTTGGTGATGGATTATGCGGGGAAGTTGAAGTAGTTGAAGCGGTTGAAGGGGTTGAAGTGTAAAATCTTAAACCTCTTAAACTCCTTCAACCTCTTCAACTTCTATGCCCAAACAACAGACTCCCTACCCTGACCATGTTGCTTCCTGATGCCAAGGCGAGTGGATAATCGCCGCTCATCCCCATGGAAAGTGTATTGAATGCTGATGCATCTGCTCCGTATGAAGAACGGATCTCCTCGAATAAATTTTTCAAGTCACTGAATTCCTTTTTGAGCAGCTCTTGGTCTTCAGAGAAAGAAGCCATGCCCATGATTCCGCAAAGAGTTACGAATGGATATTTTTTTTCAAGAAAATACATGGCTGCGGCCTGTCTGGCTTCAACAAGATCTAGGCCAAACTTGGTCTCTTCCCGGGCCACATGTACCTGCAAGAGGCAATTGATTTTCTTGTTGATCTTCCTCCCCTCCTTGTCAATGGCTTCCAACAACTTGATGCTATCGACTCCATGGATCAGGTGCACAAAAGGCGCAATCATCTTGACCTTGTTGGTCTGCAGATGACCAATGAAATGCCAACGGATGTCAACAGGGAGCTCAGCTTGCTTCTTCACCAATTCCTGGACATAATTTTCTCCGAAATCCCTTTGCCCGAGTGAATACAATTCCTGAATATCCTCCGATGGCTTGGTCTTGGAGACGGCTATCAATGTTGCCCCTGACGGCTGCATGGCAGCCAATAATGATCCGTATGCTTCCTTGTTTACACCCATGGTTGCGAATATTCAAACAATTTATGGTTTGCCAAAAAATTAAACATCATTTGAGGGAATAAGTTTTCTGCATGGCTGCATTTTGATATATTGAACCCAAATTCTACCATGATCAGCGAACATGCCCAACTCAATTACAGGATTCAACGTGTTGTTGCCATCGTTGCAGTAGTGCTGTTTGTATTCAAGCTTTTGGCATGGTGGATGACAAGATCAGTAGCTGTTTTGACCGATGCCTTAGAAAGCACCGTCAATGTGGTCGCGGGCTTCATCAGCCTTTACAGCCTGTACATTGCTTCAAAACCGCGTGACAAGGAACACCCCTATGGCCATGGCAAGGCAGAATTTGTTTCCGCAGCTGTTGAAGGCAGCTTGGTGGGTATCGCAGGCATCGTAATCATTTACGAGGCCATCGATAATTTTATCCATCCCCATGTTATCCAAAAACTAGACACGGGAATGGCCATCATCGGGTTCACGGCCATCATCAATTATGTCACGGGATGGTATGCCATCAAAACGGGAAAGAAAAACAATTCCCTGGCCTTGGTGGCTTCCGGCAAACATCTTCAAAGCGATACCTATTCAACAGTTGGAATTGTTTTGGGCATGGCTATCATCTTCTTTACCAACTGGATCTGGCTGGACAGTGCTGTTGCCATTGGCTTTGCTTTTTTCATCATCTACACAGGCTATACCATTGTCAGGAGTTCCATTGCAGGCATCATGGACGAAGCAGACCATGCTTTGCTGGAGAAACTCGTGTCAAGGATGAATGCCGACAGAAGGGAAAACTGGGTTGACCTGCACAACCTGCGCATCATCAAATTCGGACCGGTCTTGCATGTAGATTGTCACCTCACCGTTCCCTGGTTCCTTAATGTTCATGAGGCACACAATGAAGTAGAGGCATTTTCTACCATCGCTAAAAATGAGTTTGGAGAAAGCCTGGAATTATTTGTCCATGCAGATGGCTGCCTGGATTTCTCCTGCAAGATTTGTTCAAAAGCTGGATGCCCGGAAAGAAAAAACCCTTTTGAAAAAAAGGTGGAGTGGGATGTGCACAATATTGCCAGTGATGAGAAGCATGGATACCAAAAAATCTAAACTTATAAGCAATAAAGAGATTCAAAAATGAAGATTAGCATAAAATAAATGCTTTTCTTTGTTTAGAATCCTTTATCATGAATACACCAAAACTGGTTGCCCGTATGGCAATCCTATCATCCTTATTATTAGTAAATGAGGTTTTCTCAGCTACCTATTTGGATTTGAATTTCCCTGTTGACTCTTTGAAGAAGATTGATACAAACCCTTTACCGCCAAACATAAAGAGTCATGATGAAAAATGGCTAAGTGACACAAACAGACTTGTCATCTATCCGAATCTTCCTAAAGAAGAAATTACCTTTATCATACCCAAGGATGAAAAACCTATTTCAATAAACATAAGAGATGTCAAAGGAACAAAGACTCCCATTAAACCAAAGGATGCACTTAACAATACAATAAGCATAGCAAATTTAAAAAAGGGAAATTATTGGCTTGAGGTTGAAACAGAAAAAAATACCAGAATAGCAAATTTCTTCAGGTATTAAGCAGATTATGTAACTGGTCTGATTCACTGACAGACTTATGAGAATAATGCGTCTGACTCGATCCTATAAGGAAATGCTAATCCTTGTCTAAAACATTATTCAGAAGGCAATCTCCCTTCCATTGATTGATATATTTCTCCGCACGCGAGAACATGGCCTGGTTATCAACGCCATCACAATACATCACAAAATCCATCCATTCGTCTTCAGAAAAAGTATAATTCAGTTCCGTAGAATACATGTCTCTCGAAAAATTCAATAATATATGTTGGCTCCTTTTAAAGCGTAGATAAGTTAGTATTTCCCAGGTTTCCATCTTATCGATAGAATTGTTATCCATATTGCAAATAATTTATTTTAACAATCCCAAACTTAACCATTAATGGAGAGTAGGGAAATGACAGATATGACATAGTGCATGTAGAAACTTATAAAGAACTTTGAAAAATCCAATCCAACATGAGGATGATTTTATACGACCTATAAGCCGTTTTAAATACAATCCTTGAAAAACCAAAATGCCCACTTGCGTGGGCATTTTATTAAAACCTATTCATCAGCCATGCGATAGACATCGTGGGCTATTGTGGAACTAACAGAGCTAGCTATTTCGATTTTTTATACGATCCTAATCATTTAATATTTCTTCAGCCCTCAACTGATTCTTCCTCTACTCCGCCTGTTTTTGGATTGTTCGATTCTTGTGAAAATAGAATATGCAAAATGATTGGTACATGTCACATTTGACATGAAACAAAAAAATCAAATTTTTGTGTGGATATGATTAATCAAATTGAAAATCAATACTATTAAGGCCGCAGATTATTTCTTCAAAATCCACCTTCAACGCACGGGAAATCATAAACAATTGGAAAACAGATGTATTGATAATGCCCCTTTCAATTCTGCTTAATTGTGTGTATTCAATTCCTACCTCATAAGAGAGTTGCTCCATGGTCAACCCCCTTTTTTGACGAATATTCCTGATTCGATTTCCAACAAGAATTGAAACTTCTTTTTTCTTTTCTATGGACATAAAAAAACATCAATAAGTATAAAACTACTACAACACTACTACTTTTTTTATGTCTTATTTGACATTTTTCGGATTGAGATCATCAATAAAATAGAGCATCCTTGCTCTTGTTTGAAAATACTCACCCCTGTATTTTTAGATTGTTGAAATGAACACCAAGCGAAATTTTACAATTGAATTAGGCAAAAGGTTAAGAGCAGTCAGATCATCCCAGAAAATATCTATTGAAGACCTTGCAAATCAATCAGATATGACTTATTCACAGATAAGCAGGATAGAGTTGGGCAAGATCAATACAACTGTTTATACATTGTATAAACTTTCAAAATCACTCAACGTTCATCCAACAGAAATTTTACCATTAATTACACATAATTGAATAATTAAATTTGTATACCTTTAATTTTCAATAAATTATATTCAATCTAAGTAATGGATATCAATGAGTCGGATTTTTTATCCAAACTAGGAAATAAAACAAAGGAAATTCGGATCAATTCAGACATTTCATTGGAAGAATTGTCAAGACTAAGTAGCATTGATGTTGACACACTCAAGGCAATAGAAGCAGGTGCCATATCAGTTGACCTGATGGATTTTGTCAGCATAGCAAAGTCTCTAAATGTCCCCCCTTCAACTTTGGTTGAATTCACAAAATAAATTACCTAAATATTTCCAGGTTCCTGCTGGCTCAGACAATGAAAACTACCCAGTCCCCAAATGATATCGGTTGAATCAATGCCCACGATCTCCCGATCAGGAAAACAACCTTGAATGATTTCTAGTGCCTTATTGTCTTTGTCTGACCTGAAAGTAGGCACAACCACCTGTTGATTTGCGATATAAAAGTTTGCATAAGAAGCTGGCAACATCTGTTCCTCCCAAATGACCGGATCCGGCATGGGCAACTCCACAATGTTCAATTGCTTCCCGTTCAACAAGCGCATGGCTTGCAGTTGTTTCAGGTTGTGTTGGAGCAATGCATAATTATCATCTGACTTATTCTCCTCTATCACAGTGATAACGGTATCCTCATTGACAAACCTTACGGTATCATCAATATGCCCATCGGTATCATCGCCAACAATTCCCTCATCAACCCACAAAACCTGGTCTTGGCCATAATAGTCCATGAGGTATTGCTCGATTTCTGACTTGCTCAGATGAGGATTACGGTTGGGATTCAACAAACAGGCTGTAGCACCCTCCATGATGATACCAGGGTTGAAAACGGGTAATCCAATCTGATTACCAATCAAGGTTGGAATCACATCATCCAGATCAAAGGGAGGATATTTGTTTCCCCAGGCATTGTAGCTCCAATCCACGATGGCTTTCTTGTTTGGATCCAATTTGTTCAAGAGAAAAGCAGGTCCATGGTCCCTGCACCAGGCGTCATTGGTGGGATGAATAAAGAAATTGATTTTACCCATATCAACACCTGCAGCCTCAATCAGCTGGAATGCACGTTGTTTCATCACCTCATCCACCACATTGATGTTGACCTGCTCATGCCTTGATAGCGTCTTGATAAAAGCAACATAGGATGGAAATATCGCATCAATTTTACCAGGCCATGAAGCTTCCTTGTGGGGCCAGCTCAGCCAGGTTGCCTGGTGTGGTGCAAACTCTGCGGGGAAATAGTATCCGAGGGATTTAGGAGTCATGTCGTTGAAGTGGTTGAGGGGGTTGAAGTGGTTGAAGTGGTTGAGGGGGTTGAGAGAGGTTGAAGTGGTTGAAGGGGTTGAAGGGGTTGAAGTGGTTGAAAGGGTTGAAGGGGTTGAAGGGTTCAGGGAGGTTCAGGGAGGTTGAGAGAGTTGAAGAAAAAACTTAAACCTCTTCAACCCCTTCAACTGCTTAAACTCATTCTTCAACT
>JAJTFY010000019.1 GCA_021299175.1 Chitinophagaceae bacterium | reverse complement strand
TCTGACAATGTATTGAGGGCAGGCCTGACCCCCAAGCATGTTGATATTCCTGAGTTACTGGCCAATACTGCCTTTGTTCCAACCATTGCTGAAATCATCCCAGGATCATTAAACAAAACGGTGCAGCATTATCCCTGTCCCATTGGAGATTTTTCGCTCACTGCCTATTTTTTAAAAGCGGGAGAAAAAATGGAATTCACTGTTGCCTCTCCCAGCATCTTCCTGATGCTCAATGGAAGCGTTCAGTGGAAAGGCAATGCCAATGGGGTTCTTCAAGGAGCAGCTGCTTTTTTTTCTGCCCCCGGAGAGACAGTTTTCGCAGAAGCAACAGCGGATACAAACCTATTTTGGGCCACGGTACCCCTACAATAATTCACGCTATACACATCATGAGGATAACTGTGTCTGTATTTTCTTTAACAGGAATATTAAATCACTAATTTTGTTAAAATAGCAAACATGAAAGTTTCTAAATATACCTTGTTATCCTTCCTGATGTTGATCGTTGTTGCGGCAGCATACCGCGCCATTCCAGGACGTCCCTGGGGTTTTGCACCACAGTTTGCCATGGCCATCTTTGGTGGAGCCGTTATCAAAGACAGGAAACTCGCATTCTTATTGCCCCTGCTTTCATTGTTGATTTCAGATGTTTTTTATGAACTTCTTTACATCAATGGCATTTTTGATATAAAAGGTTTTTATTCTGGAATGTGGATCAATTACCTACTGTTTGGATCGTTGACCGTTGTTGGTTTCTTCATCAAAAATGACAAGCTTCTTTCCATTGCAAAGGGCGCCATTGCCGCACCAACCATTTTCTTTTTCGTTTCCAATTTCACAACATGGTTGGGGAGTGGCGGATACAACAGGCCTAAAACCTTCACAGGGTTGACCCAGGCTTTTATTGATGGTATTCCATTTTACACCAATAGCCTGGTGGCAACATTTGTTTTTGGAACAGTTACATTTGTTTTTGGAACAGTTCTTTTTGGTGGATTTTATTGGCTGAAAAAATCAGCCTTCAGCAACCAGGTGGCTTAACCTTCGTAACCTGTATCTTCTATCAGATTTCCTCCGTCCGCAGCTGCAGTGGCCAACTCATCGCAACGTTGGTTGTATGGGTTTGACGCATGTCCTTTTACCCAAATGAATTTGATGGTATGCAGCCTTGAGAGCTGGTAGTAGCGGCGCCATAGATCACTGTTTTTTTTGCCACCCTTGAAGTTGGTGGCCATCCATTTGTCCAGCCATCTTTCCATGACCGCCTGCACTACATATTTGCTATCAGAGTAGACTTCGATGTTCAACCCAGGTCTTGTCAGAGACTCCAGTGCTGCAATAACAGACAACAATTCCATCCTATTGTTGGTGGTATGCCTGTATCCCTTGGAGATTTCCTTACTTTTCCCACCCCACATCAGAATAGCGCCATAGCCGCCTCTACCTGGATTTCCCCTGGCAGCACCGTCAGTATAAATGGTCAGTCCGTTGGTGTTGATCATTTAACAACCGTAACCTTGATGGTATTGGTAGGAAGATGGAGTTCAATGGGTGTGCTGCCTGTATTGACCACCACTTCTCCTTCGCGGATGAAGCCCCTTTCTTTGAGGATCTTGATCTGGTCGGAGATGATTTCATCCAAGCTGACTTCTTCATCATAAAAGAATGCCCTGATTCCCCAGCTGAGGCTCAACTGGTTCACCAATGTTTTTTCTTTGGTGAAGATGTAAAGATTTGATTTTGGGCGGAAGCAGCTCAACATGAATGCGGTATATCCTGTTTGGGTCATACCAATTAGGGCATCTGCATTTGTATTCTGAGAACCACCAGTGCGGGGTGCATGCCTGTTGCCGTTTCTCCGCTAAGCATCACAGCATCAGCACCTTCCAATACTGCATTGGCCACATCTGTGCTTTCGCTCCTGTTGGGCTTTACACGGTCAATCATGCTTTCCATCATCTGTGTTGCTACAATAACTGGCTTTCCGCGGTGCAAACATTTCCTGATGATCTGGCGTTGGATCAGCGGAACTTTTTCAATCGGCACTTCAACACCAAGGTCTCCACGGGCAACCATTATACCGTCTGACTCAAGGATGATTTCCCTGAGGTTGTCAAGTGCTTCAGGCATTTCAATCTTGGCAATTACTTTTAATTTGCTCTTATTGTCTTGCAGTATTTTCTTGATGCCAACGATGTCATCAACTTTCCTCACAAAGGAAAGTGCCACCCAGTCTAGGTTTTCTTTGATAATAAAATCCAAGTCCGCCAAATCCTTCTCTGTCAGTGCTGGAAGTGAAATCTTGGTATCTGGTAAATTCAGTCCCTTTTTAGATGAAATGATACCACCCAGTTTAACCCTGACCTTCACATCCCCATTCGGCATGATTTCCTGAACCACCACTTCAATCTTTCCGTCATCAATCATGATGGTATTTCCGAGAACAACATCTCCAGCAAGATTCGGATAGGAAACATAAATCCTATCCATGGTTCCCACCATTTTCTCATTGGTGAACGTCAGTACATCACCTTCTTTTACATGCAATGCATTGTTTTCAATTTCACCTACCCTTAGCTTTGGTCCCTGAAGATCTCCAAGAATGGCAATATTATAAGGCTCGGTGGCACTGATCTTGCGGATGCTGTCAATGATTCTTTTCTTGTCTTCGTGTGCACCATGCGAGAAGTTCAACCTGAACACATTCACGCCCGCTTTGACCAGTTCAAGCAGCTTTTCATAGCTGTCGCAGGCTGGCCCAACGGTGGCTACGATTTTTGTTCTGTGGGTGGCATGTTCCTGCCCGGCATTGTTGTCCATTTCCTGGTGAAAGTATTTGCCAATATTTTTGCTCATAATCCTTGTTTGGTTCGTTTTTAAAATAAAAAACAGCAGGTTGGGTTCTGCTGTTTCAATATTAGCTGGCGAGGATCTTAACAATCTTCATCCACTCGTCACTTATTTTTTGTTTGGCTTTTACTGCATTGTCCAAAGGGGTATAATGCATCTTATTGTTCATGATGCCTACCATTACATTGTTCCTGCCTTCCAACAGGCATTCTACTGCTGAATACCCCATTCTGCTGGCAATCAGGCGATCCATGCTGGTGGGTGCGCCGCCGCGTTGGATATGACCAAGAATGGCTACCCTGATATCGAATCCGGGTATGCGTTCTTTTACAACACCGGCAAGGTGATTGGCGCCACCAAAGTCATCTCCTTCAGCCACTACAACAATGTTTACCAGTTTCTTCCTTCTTTCCTTTTCCTGTAAGGAACTCAGCACGGCTTCAACGTCTGTTTTCTTTTCAGGAATCAGGATATGTTCTGCACCTGTTCCAATGCCACTGTGCAATGCGATATAGCCTGCGTCCCTTCCCATGACTTCAATAATGAAAAGCCTATCATGGGCATCTGCGGTATCCCTGATCTTGTCAATGGCTTCAACTGCTGTATTGACGGCGGTATCAAAACCAATCGTAAAGTCAGTTCCTGCTATGTCTTTGTCTATTGTTCCTGGTATGCCTATGCAAGGAATATCAAATTCATTGGAGAAAATCTGGGCACCTTTAAATGAGCCATCTCCACCAATGATGATCAATCCGTTGATGCCGTGTTTCTTGAGGTTTTCGTAGGCTTTTTTTCTGCCTTCAGGTGTCATGAATTCCTTGCACCTGGCAGTTTTCAGGATGGTTCCCCCCCTTTGAATGATATTGGCCACACTTCTCGAATCCATTTGGTGGATATCGTTATCAATCATACCCGCATATCCCCTGGTAATTCCAAATACTTCAAGGTTGTGGTAGAGCCCAGTCCTTACTACAGCCCTTATGCACGCATTCATGCCTGGAGAATCTCCCCCTGAGGTCATGACACCAATTTTGGTAACTTTTTTTTCCATTGATCTATTGGTCTGGGTTAAAATGTTGGGCAGCAGTCTAAAGGTGATAATCAATAGGGTAGAAGTCGCAAATTTAACCCATTTAAGTCAATTTTCCCCTGTTTTTTGTCATGAAAAGAACACTCAATTACAATGGTTCGTTTTCCCTCAGGATTTTGAAGCGCAGAAACATTTCTTCGCTGTACCAGCTTTCTTTTCGGGTTCTCCGAATTACATCCTGGTGTGCCATTTTCTTGTACGCAAATGCCTTCATGTCTTCAATGGATTCCCAAACACTGAAAGTGGCTTGCTTGACAAAAGGGATTTCTCCTATGCCGATGGAGTAGATAAATCCTTTGTTGGCCTCCAATTGGTCAGCAGTCTTGGGCACGGCCTTCCAAAAATGCATTAGCCTGCTCATGCGAATGGTAGCACGCGTCAGTACTGCAATCTTTCCTTCTGGGTCAGCGGTTTTATGTTTGGGGTCTACGAAGCTTCGACCATCCCAGGTGCCATGTCCAGCATAGGGTTCGAGCAAAAAATACCGGGTCTCAGCACTGAAAACCTTCCACCAGCCAAGGATGAACTTCCCAAGCAGCAACTTGGATATTGGTTTGATGTCCATTAATGGCTGTTGATTTGAATCAAAAAATACCATGATGGCCCATTGGTTGAAATCTGGCCTGATGTCAAAGGTCCCATTCCTGCCAGATCCCATGAGTTTATAGAACTTCAGTTTCCGGTTCAGAAAAAGCGTAAAATGAAATAACGCCATTGACAGGAATGCAAAAGGAATATACCTGTTTTTGTAACGGGAAACCAGGAGCAGGGTTTGGAGCTTTTCAGGAGTTGAAAATTGATTAATGGGGTGGTTGATACGTGCTGATTTAATTGTTGAAACTTTATTTCGCCAGAACCTTAAAGGTAAACCTTGGTTCATTGAATAAAAAAAAGAGATCCCCACAGCTGCTGCTTTCGGTTCTTCAATTGGTGAATTATTATTTTATGTATTCTATTGTATATGAATTAGGTATTGGTTATTCACTGAAATTAAAGGTGAAACGTATACAATGAATTACATTGACAAGCGTCTAAAATTTGTTTTTCCACATCATGCTTTCGATGGGGCGATCTGGTTGGCCGCTGTACTTGGCATTGGACTTCTGGTTGTATTTTACCTCAATTTCTCCCTCCACAGGAAAATATATCAACTGACCGATTGGCATGCCGTGGTAAATTTTTACGGGTTGCTTGACCGAAATTTCCAACGTCCAATTGCCACAAAAGCCAACATCACCCTTGCCTGCAGTGGCGTGAATATCAATACCCAGGCGGCCTGTGGAAGATTTACCTTCCAGGAAAGGAACATGCTCATGTGTTTCAGTGTATTCCTGTGTTACACCCAAATAAAAAACATGAGGGTAGAGCACAAATCCATCATCCGGGATATCGAAGTATTCAATTTCATTGTGCGTTTTGGCATCCAGCACATGATTCTTGTAGGTTGCCAGGCACTTGCCTAAGTGTACATCGTAGGAATTGCTGCCTAGGCACGTCTTATCGAAAGGGGTAATCTTGATTGTTCCCTTTTCCATTTCTTCCATAATTCGCTTATCAGAAAGGATCATCGCATGTCATTTTACTCAGCCCGAAATTCGGCATTGAGGCCTGGTTTTGAAACATATTTTTTCAACAAACTGTGAACAGGGAGGTCCTATCTTTGCTTCATGCCACTGGTTCACACCATACGCGATACTGAAATGTCTTTGGGGTTATGGGAAATAACCGAGGATCCCTCATTTTTTGAGCAGGCCATGTCTTACCGCTCTGTTGCTTCCAACCCCGGCCAGCAACTGCAACAGCTGGCTTCCAGAATGGTCCTCAAAGCTATGCAACCTTCATTTCCCTTTGACCAGATCCAATTGAATCCTGCAGGAAAGCCCTTCTTACCTGAGGGGATGACCCAGTTTTCGATGTCACATACACGTGGTTTTGCTGCGGGCATCATTTCAGATAAAACACCTGTTGGTATTGATATTGAATGGATTTCGCCAAGGGTTCTTAAAATAGAAAAAAAATTCCTGAACCATCATGAGTATGCGCTATTGGCCTCTTTGTCTGAGCAAGATAGGATTGTATTTGCATCCTTGTTCTGGAGCATAAAAGAGACGGTCTACAAATGCTGGGGAGATGGTGGCGTAGATTTTTCTGAACAGATCAAGATCCAATCTTTTTCACTCCACCATCAGGGTACTGCTGCAATTCAGTTTGGCCAATCTGATGCACTGCATACCGTCCACTACTTTCGTGAAGGAGATCTTTGGCTGAGTTATATGCAAGCCTTTCTTCAATAAAAAAAACTCCCCTGAATGCTCAGAGGAGTTGTAATTATTGATCCGAACGGCTTACTTAAGCGTGGATTGTAATTTTTCGTTGAGGGTTACATAGTCTGGATTTTTTCCAGCTTTAGCCAGTTCCATAGATTTTTGGGAAGCTGCCATTGCATCGGCTTTCTTTCCCAGCTGCGCCAAACACCTGGCTTTCTGGTACCAAACCCAATAAGCATTGGGGGTTTGGGCTGTAGCCTTGTCCAGCCAAGCGGAAGCCTGGTTCAGGTCTTTGTTATTGTCCATATAATACATGGCAGCATTGTAATAGGGCTTGTTGTCCTTGTTCATGAGGTTGTCAATCTGCCCCATGATTTTGCTGTCGATATCAGCCTTGATGGAAAGGCTCACCATGGTTTTGGCCCAAACAATGTTCAATTCAATTTCATTGTTCTTCACATTGTCAAAAAGGATCATGAATGTTTCTGTGGCAAAAGGCATTTCAACTGCGGGTGCAGTTACCCTTACTACATCCATTTCCTGCTTGTATGCGGAGGGAGAGGTAACGTCCGTTTGTTTGGTGATGATGAGTGTCCATTCTTTGGCACCAGGGATAGAAAGGAGACCATATTTGCCTGCGGCAATCTTCTTCCCACCAATCATTACCTCATCGCTGAAAGTAAGTGTTGTGGCACTGTTTGCCCCCGTGCGCCAAACGGCACCATAAGGAACAAGGTCTCCGAATATTGTTCTGCCCTTGGTATTGGGCCTGGAATAGGAAAGATCAATGGCACCAAGACCAAATTCCTGTTTGACAGTTTGTGTTGTAGAAGGAGCAGGTGTCTTGAGGCTTTGGGCATTGGTTTGAAAAACCATCGCCAGTGAAAACAAGGCCAGAATCGTTTTTTTCATGTTGCTTAGTATTTATTGCGAAATTAAAGAATTTTCAGTGCAAGCCTTCTGCAATCCTTTTCTCCTCGATTTTTAACCTTCCATCAAAGAAAAAAGTGCCAAGAGGAAGCCAGGCGGAAACAAAAGCCAGCAAAAATCGCTTGAAGGGCCAGTTATAGACTTCTTTTGCATAGTACGCCAATCCAACATAGGCTACGAACAGGGCGCCATGTGCGGATCCAGTATATTTCACCGCCAGGGGCATCCCGAAGTAATATTTAAGGGGCATGGCGATCAACAACAGAATCAAAAAGGAAGCGCCTTCCGCAATGCCAATTTTTCTCAACAGTTTGATGGTTCCTGTGCTCATGTACAATTGATTTTGATAAAATTAAGATGTTTTCTCTTGTTTGAAACCAGGATGGAAACGATTTAAGGTATCTCTCAGGAAATTCCTGTCGAGATGGGTATAAATTTCAGTGGTGGTAATGCTTTCATGCCCCAACATTTCTTGCACAGCCCTCAGGTCTGCGCCGCCTTCCACCAGGTGTGTGGCAAAAGAATGTCTGAACGTATGCGGCGAAATGCTTTTTCGAATATTGGCTTTCAACGCAAGATCCTTGATGATGTAAAAGACCATCACCCTTGATAGTTTGCTACCACGCCTGTTGAGGAACAAGATGTCTTCACATCCCTTTTTCTCAGGGAAATGTACCCTTATCAGATGCAGGTAAATTTGAATGTATTTGATGGCATCTGTGCCGATTGGAATAAGCCTCTCTTTGTCGCCCTTACCAATCACCCTGATGAATCCGATGTCAAGATAAAGATGAGATCTTCTCAGGTTGATTACTTCGCTGACCCGCAGACCGCAACTGTAAAGGGTTTCAAGCAGGGCCTTGTTTCTTCCTCCTTCTGGCTTGCTTTGGTCTATTTGTGCAATGAGCAATTCAATCTCTTCAAATGTCAAAGTATCTGGCAAGGTTTTTTTCAACTTTGGCGCAGAGAGAAGCTCTGTGGGATCATTTTTGGTGACCTCTTCCTGGGCACAGTACCGGTAGAATGCCTTGATGCCTGAAATGATCCTTGCCTGAGATCTTTCGCTCATGCCCAGTTCAGCAATCCATTTGATGTATTCCTGGAGGTCTTTCAGCGAAATCCCTTCTGGTCCGGCCTTGATTCCCCTGAGTTGCATGAACTGGATCAGCTTCTCAAGGTCGAGCCCATAAGCATCAATTGTGTTGGGAGACAATGATTTTTCCAGTTGGAGGTGAACCAAAAATCCTTTTTTGAATGCGTCCCACATGGTTCTTTATTTAGGTTCATCTTAGATGAATGGTTTATTCCATTAAATTCGCAATTCAATATTACCAATTATTCAAACAGCCACCGCAAACAATGGAACCCATCAACCTTCGTTCTTTCAAAGTCAAGGTAAGCAAGAACAAACGTAAAATGAAACTCTTTCTTTCGAGGCTTGAAAAAAATGCCCCTAGGCGTTTGGACAAGATTGCTGAAGAAGTAGACAGGGAAGTTTGGCAAGAGGTGGATTGCCTTACCTGTTCAAACTGTTGCAGGTCAATGACGCCTACCTTTACAAAGAAAGATACTGAGCGCATTGCAGCACATTTCAATCAGTCCCCTGATGAATTCAGGGAAAAATGGTTGTACAAAGACAAGAAGGGAGATTGGATGAACACCAAAACACCTTGCCAGTTCCTGGATCTCAAAACAAACATGTGCTCTATTTATACTATTCGCCCAGAGGATTGTGCAGGATTTCCACACCTTGCAAAAAAGAAGATGACGGATTATATCCACGTCCACAAACAGAACATTGAGTATTGTCCTGCAACCTACAAGATGGTAGAGAAAATGCAGCTTCGATTTGAAGGAAAGGTCTAACAGATCTGGTTCAGAAGGGATAACCAATGGCAAACTGAAAAGTAGGTTTGTTCCAAACATCGTTAACAAACCAACCTCCTGAACTTTTTGAGTAAAACCGCTCTATGTTCGCATTGCCCTTGTTGTCTGGCCCGTATCGGGGATCTTTGACTGGAAAGCCAAGGTCAAACCTCAACAAGAAATAACTGAAGTCAATTCTTGCGCCAAAACCACTGGCCACAGCGATATCCTTTCCCAGGCGATCAAGGCGAAATCCTGCATTTTTCAATGTATTGTTGAGGTCGTTTCGGAACCAAATATTTCCTATATCTGTGAATGCTGCACCGCGCATCCAGAATCCATAAAACTGGAAAAGGTTGAACCGGTATTCTATATTTCCCTCCAGTTGCATGTCTGCATATTTATCACTAAAGGTTCCTGCTGCCACGGTATCATAGAAAACATTTGAACCGATTCCTAGTTTTCTAATGGCCCAACCCCTCATGCTGTTGGGACCACCTGCAATGAAGCTCTTGAAAAAAGGCAGGGTCACTTCTCCTTTTTTCGATCCAGTGTTAAGCGCCAAACCTCCGCCTGCATAGGCCCGGAGATGAAGGCTGCTGTTTTTGTGTGAAACAATGTGTTTGTACTCAATATCCATTTTGAAAAAGCGATAAAGGTCAGAGAGGGTTTTTCCTGCTTTTGTTTGGTTGTAGAACAGGGCCCCACTCACCAAACCACTTTCTTCTGCATAAATTTTCAGCAGGTTAATCTTCTTGGTATTGTTGGGTGTGAGGTTCCTGTTGAACATGGCATTCATTCCTATGATCAGGCCGTTGTTGTAAGTATACAAAAGCAGTGGAAAATTACTGATGGATTCCAGAAAAAGACTGTCAGCCTTGAACCGTGTATTTTCAAAATTGATGGGCCTGAATTGCCATGACGTATAAGGATTGGGCTTCCATTCATATCCTAGAAATGTATTGAATGTTTTCAATTGAAAAAATTGGAACCTGTCAATATAGGAATAATCTGCAGAAGCAATGGTCCTGGCTTGCTGAAAATAAGATTTGAACTTTTTCCCAACTGGGGCTACCAGCCAGGGGAAGGTCAGCCTGTTGGTCAGGGTCACTTCTCCTGAAAGAATCTTCTTGAAGTTGTTGAACTCAATACCTGTTCTGAGGTTGTTCTCCAACTGAATGGCTCTCTTGCCAATATTCCTGTTCCTTAAAGTGAAGTTGGTGGCCAAACCCACACGGCCGCTTCCTACCTGAATCAATTGTGAGGTATTGATGATGCTGCTTCCTTCCAGATCAATGCTGAAAAATTGTTTTTTGGCAGGCTGCAGCTTCAATACATATTTGATTTCCTTTTTTTTCTCATCTGTTTCACTGCTCACATTGATGTTCTGCCATGCTCCAAGCTTGTTGAAATTGTTCAATGTTTTGCTGTAATTGTCTCTTTTGAAGATGGCTCCTGGTTGCAGAAAAATATTGCTTCTGATGAAGTTGTTGTCAAAAGTATTGTGAAGGGAGTGGATGGTGATGCCGCTGGAATCCTTTTTGGTATTGAGTTTTGTTGTGTCAGCATCTTCTGCTTTTTGATCGGGGTAGACCAGCAACTCACCAATGGTGTATGCAATAAAATGTGTAGAGTCCCTGTTGGCCCTCAACCTCAGGTATAGATCAACACCAGGTTGGTTTGATTTGAGGGATGCTTTTGCCATCCTGGCGGCATATTCAAAAGGATCAAGCGTTGCATCCAACAGTTCGGTATAATTGGTATCAACTTCTGCAATGATGTCCTCTTTGGATATTTTTTGATACCCCTGGTTCTGAAAAATATCAGTTAGCCTGCTGATTTCCTGATCAATGGCGCCGTAGTCAAAGGCCGATCCTTTTTTTAACACTGCTGTTTTTGCGGATTCGATTGCGATGGCTTGTAGTGTTGAATCAGGAAAAGCATAAACCACAGTATCAAGTGTATACCTAGGGCCAGCAACAACAGTAAAGTTGGATACCGTCCTTTGTTGTTTTTTCTTGACGATGACTGTTGTATCAAACCTGATCTCGGTTCGCCTGAAACCGATACTGCTCATCAGGTTTCTCATGTTGAAAACCGATTGCTTCAGTGGTGTTTCAGTGAAAATGGTAGGATTTTCCATCACAGAAACCGGGATGAAAAATGGAAATGAAGGCCATGGAATTTTTGAGGCCACCCTGATTTGGGCGCTGTCATCAATCTGTGCGAGGAGCCTGCTTTTGATGTCAGCCTTTTCATCCCTGGAAAGATTGGCTTCAATTTTTATGTTATTTTCGAAATGGAAAGGTCTGTTCTCGGGATATTGCCGAACGACGGTACAGGAGGTTCCTGTCAGCACAAGAACTGCCAGCACTGTAATGAAATAATGGAATAATCGATACAACAGACCTGCGTTTAAAATGAAACAAGATGATCGCTAAAGCGGAAGTCAAATATATTCAAAGTTTAGCCCATAAAAAATTCAGGGAAGAAGAGGGGCTATTTGTCGTGGAAGGGGTGAAGATGGTGAAAGAGTTGATTGCGGAACAACCTGCTGCAATCAAGAAAATTTATGCACTTGACTCCTGGTCAGTGCAATTCTCATCAGACCTGCCTCCTGGGATCGACCTCCAGCTGCTGGAAGGGTTTGAATTGAGCAAGATTTCATCATTGCAATCACCCAATGAAGTACTTGCTCTCGTTCAAATGCCACAGCCTCCAATTTCAGATTTTGTGCCAAAAGGCATAACCCTGGTGCTGGATCAGGTCCAGGACCCCGGAAATTTAGGTACCATCATCCGTTCCTGTGATTGGTTTGGCGTTGAAAATATCATCTGTTCCACTGATACTGTTGATGCATACAATCCCAAAGTGGTACAATCTGCCAAAGGAAGCCTGTTGCGCCCCACTATTTATTACACTTCACTTGAAACATTTCTCTCTACGTTGCCCGCTATACCGGTCTATGCAGCTGTGTTGGAAGGTGAATCCATCGGTCAAGCGGTTTTTGAAACACCTTGCCTGCTGTTGATTGGAAATGAATCACAGGGTCTTTCTTCGGCCATCAGGGCCTTTGCAACAAAGAACATCACCATCCCCAGAAAAGGAAAAGCTGAATCATTGAATGCCGCTGTGGCAACAGCAGTCATACTTTCGGCCATGACAAATTAGTTATTTGAATTGCAGTGCTCTTGAAGGATTGATTTTACGGCTGATCATTGAAGGGATAACAAGGATCAACATGGATACAACAAAAGTGCCAACCACGATCATGATTACCTGGCCATAGTCAATGGCTACCGGAGCAGTCCTTACATAGTAAGCCTCTTCATTGAGTTTGATGAGTTCACCATACTGTTGAAGGTAACAGAGCGAGAGCCCAATGATCGTTCCCAATAAGATGCCTATCCCTGCTATCCAGGATCCATAGACGATGAAGATCCTTTGAATGGTTCCATCCCGCGCACCGAGTGCTTTCAAGAGAGCAATCATCGGTGTTCTTTCCAACAACAAGATGATCAAGCAGGTGATCAGGTTGATCACTGCAATGATGGTCATGACCGTAATTAAAATGTACTTGTTGGTATTTTGAAGATTGAGCCAATCAAATATTTCTGGAGAAATTTCTTTCAGTGTCACTGCATTCCAACCTGCGGGTATGAAATTGAAAACCTCGGCAGCGGTTGAATCCATTGTTGAAGGGTCTTTCAAATCCATTTCGTATCCACCAATTTGGGATTTGTTCCAGTCATTGAGTTTTTGAATCAGTTGAATATCGCCAATGGCATACACCTTGTCATAAACATCAATGCCTGTTCTGTAAATCCCGGAGACCAATAGTTTTCTGGTTCTTGGCATGGTCCCATTTTCTTGGATAAAATAGATCAGCAAACTTCGTCCGGTATCTATGCCCAGTTGATTGGCTGTATATTCAGACAAAACCAGCTGCCCTGACTTTGTGCTATCATCCAGTGAAGGCCACTTGCCCCTTATTAAAAACCGGTCAAGTTTTTTAAACGGATAAGATGCCGTAACGCCTTTCAGCATTACTCCCTCAATGGTTCCGTTGGCATTCAGGATCGCAGACCTGGTGGCAAATGGACTTATAGAAAGGATGTTTGGATGCGCTGCCATCAATTTTTCGATGGTATCGTTCTTGTTGATCGGCACTTCTTCTGCAATGGTAGATCTAATGGGTTCATAGTGCTGCACCCGCATGTGGCCCCAGAAACCAAATACTTTTTCAGCTACAATTTTCTGAAATCCATTGATGAATGAAAGGGAAACAATCATTGCCGCAACACTGATGGTGGTTGCGGTGATTGAAATACGCATGATAAAAGTTGAAAATGACTTTTTTCTGCCGTTAATGAGTTTTCTTGCTATGCGTAGTGAAAGATTCAATGGATATGCTTCTCCGGTAAAAATACAAATCAATTATTGATTAAATTCGTCAAACAATCCATCACCATGTACAAGACACTGTTTTTATTCAGTTTCGTCCTCATTACGGCAGTGTCTGTATTTGCGCAACGGCAACCTGATCAGGTATTCAATCCAGCCATCAAAACCATCAAGCTGAACAAGTTTGGCGATCCTATTTCTTATCCCATCATCAACCTGAATTCAACCGACCTGCTTGAACTGAACTTTGACGATATGGCTGGAGGGGTTAAAAATTATTTTTACACCTATGTGCTTTGTAATGCAGATTGGACGCCGGCGCAGTTGAGTTATTTTGATTACGTAAAAGGGTACACACAGGTGAGGATTTCAACCTACCGCAACGCATCTATTGCCTTGACAAAGTATACACATTACCAGGCCAATTTTCCTGACAGAAATTGCATGCCCACCAAGTCTGGAAATTATATGCTCAAGGTTTTTGTAAACGGCGATACCAGCAAGCTGGCTTTTACCAGAAGATTCCTGGTGGTAGACCAAAAGATCAGCATGGCTGCTCAGGTGCTGCAGCCCTTCAACCAACAATTTTACATGACCCATCACCGGTTGCAGGTTCAATTGGATACCAAGAATTTTGATATCCGTTATCCCCAACAGCAAGTGCGGGTAAATGTCTTGCAGAATTACCGCTGGGACAATAACCTCTCACTCTCTTCACCCACTTTCATCAAGCAAGATATGTTGCAATACAGCAACGAAAATGAAATGATCATGCCCGCTGGCAAAGAGTTTCGCTGGCTAAACCTTAGAAGTTTCAGGCTATTGGGAGATCGGGTCAGAAGGCAGGAGAATACTGACAGCAGCTTTAACCTCTTTGTAAAAGAAGACCTCCCAAGATTACCCCGACAGTATTTTTATTACCGAGACCTGAATGGGTTATCCATCAACGAAACCATCGAAAACATCAACCCATTGTGGAATGCAGATTATGCGAGGGTTCATTTTAGTTTCAAACCACCCGGAGGACTCCCTATCAGGAACGGTCAACTCGTCATCATGGGAGAGCTTTCCAACCATGGAAAAGATCCGGATGCTACCATGACTTTCAACAATGAAACCGGTCATTATGAGGCCAGCTTATTCCTCAAACAGGGCTATTACGATTACCAATATGCCATCAAAGAAAAGACGGATGGCAGAGACAAATTCAGCACAAGTTTGACTGAAAATGATACCTGGGAAACAGAAAACATCTACATGGTCTTGGTCTATTTTAGGCCACTGGGAGGCCGTTATGATGAACTGATTGGTATCAGGCAATTCAATAGCCAATTCAATCGCGCACTTCGATAAAAGTTGTATATTTGCAACGGCAGGTCTTACACGACCAGCTCCTGCTGACTCCCCCAGGACCGGAAGGTAGCAAGGGTAGGTGGTTGAGCGGTGCGATGTAATCAACCTGCCATTTTTTTTGCCTTCATCCTGGCATTTCAATTGTCTCCTTTTATTATCTTGCCGATTCAAATACAAATACATGAAATTTTTTGTTGATACCGCCAACCTTTCCCATATCAAGGAAGCAGCTGACCTTGGCATTCTTGATGGTGTAACCACCAACCCTTCACTGATGGCCAAAGAGGGCATCAAGGGGAACGAAAACATCCTCAAGCACTATGCCGATATCTGCGCATTGGTGGATGGAGATGTAAGTGCTGAAGTGTTGTCCACTGATTTTGATGCAATGGTGGCTGAAGGAAAAGCATTGGCGGCCATTCACCCCAATATCGTGGTGAAGGTGCCCATGATCAAAGATGGTATAAAGGCTATCAAATGGTTTACGGACAATGGTATCCGTACCAATTGTACCTTGGTGTTTTCTGCTGGTCAGGCTATTCTTGCTGCAAAAGCAGGTGCAGCCTATGTTTCACCATTCATTGGCCGCATTGATGACAGCAGCTGGGACGGAATTCAATTGATTGAGCAATTGGCCCATATCTTCATGGTGCAGGGTTTCGAAACAGAGATACTGGCAGCATCCATCCGAAATCCATTGCATATCGTAAGAGCTGCTGAAGCCGGCGCGCACATCTGTACCTGCCCCTTAAACTCCATCCTCGGATTGCTCAAGCATCCATTGACGGACATCGGACTGGCACAGTTCTTGGAAGATGCCAAGAAAATGTAGGGCGATTCATTGAATCTGTTTATCAAATCCTATAAATTCCACCAATAGTTGAATTTTAATACCAGCGCCCTGTTCTTCACATTGAAGGGGGCAGGGTAGTAGTTGTCTGTATACACAATGTACAGGTCTGATGCAGGCTTGTATCGCCATTGGAACCTTGTGTTGAAGTTGATGTTTTTTTGCTGGTTGTTGTACTGGATGAATGTTGTAAAGAACAAGGTATTGGTGAAAGTAACGTCAATCCTTGGGCCAACAAGCCAAAATGTAGTTTTGTTCCAAGGACTTTGCATGGAGATTTGGTTATAGCTGGCACTCAATGCCGCGCTGACAAAAGGCTGAAAGCGGTAGCCCATTTCAGCACTGACAAAACGCCTTGTTCCATTTTGATAGTATCCTCCGAACCTTGTCGAAAATGCATAGGTAAACAGCTGTTGAGGCTTTGATACAAATTCCGTTCCTGTTGCCTTCCAATGGTGTTTTGTGCCCCTCGCAAGGGTATCCTTATTGAAATTGGTCGGGTCAAAGGGTTGAAGCAACTGTACATAATCATAGGCAATCCATTGTGTAAAGGTTGCCTGGTTCCTCAGGGTAAGGGTATAGGCCATGAAACTGGTATTGTCGGTAAGCCTCAACCTGTCTGTATAATAGTTGTAACTGCTCAGTTTGAGTGAGTGGCTGGTGATTTTCTTGTTTCTGCTGAAAAATGTTTTTGTGATTCCAGGGGTAAGTTTGATGAAATCCTTGCGGGGAACATATCCCACTTCTGCGTTATAGTTTTTGCCTACATATTCCTGTTGCCAGCTGAACAACCATTTTTTGCTGCTGTACTGTATATTGGCTGCGTGAACCCAATCTTCCTTGCTGGTGTTTTTGGAGAATGATTTCATTAATACAGCCTTACCCGTCCACAAGTTGTTGGCAGAGGCCAGATTGTATTCTATCCCAATATTTCGGTTGAATGGATTGGTCATCATTGAAGCATCTTTCTTTCCCCATAGCACCTGGTCACGGTTGACGACCAATAGCCCAATATTGGATCTTGCAAATACCCTTCTCTGCAAAGCAAATACGGTATAGTTCTGTGCCAGGGTTTTGTTTGCGGGGTTTTCACCGGTCTGCATGTTCATGAGTCCAATCCTCCAATCCTTGTTCAGTTTTCCGCTGAGCCTTGCGCCAAATTGAATGGGAGCATTCAGGCCTATCCTTCTTGAGAAAAATGGCCGGATGCCAGCATATCCAAAATTGGAAAACTGATCACCATTTTCAAGGAAAAACTGTCTTCTCTCCGGAAAAAACAACTCAAAACGGTCCAGGTTGGTCACCTGCCTGTCGACCTCCACCTGTGAGAAATCTGGGTTCACGGTAAGGTCAAGATTCAATGATGAAGTGATGCCTATTTTGGCTTCCAGTCCAATCTCTTTTTTGAAAACAGTCTTTGTACCTGCACTATAATTCTTGCTGCCGCTTGTCAGTAGATAGGGAATTGCAGAAATATTGGTGCCGGCCTCAGGTGGTGCCTCATCCCAAATCAACTGACCACTGTAAGCCAAAGTTGCAGTAGGAAACTGTCTTGGAACTGGCGCCCAGCTTGATTTTTCAGCCATGGTGATGTCCAGTCGGCTGAAGTTGATCCCCCAGGTTTTGATGCCGTTTTTGTAGCGAATTGTTTTGAAGGGGATGGCTGCTTCCCAAATCCATTTGTCCTTGTAATTCTTTACAGCAGAACGCCATTTGTTGTCCCAGTTCAAGTCTACTTTTCCTCCATCATACATGATGCCATCCCATTGAGCTCCAGCCGCATTAGATCCAAAACTGAAGCCGTTGGTTTGGTCGTCGAAGGGGTCCATGAAAAGAAGGAAATTATCGTTCTTGCCAAAAACAAAATCCCGTTTCAGGGATTCAACCATATATGCCTGATCGGGTTTGTTGTAGCATATGGCAATCAGGTAAAGATGCTCGCTGTCATAACTCATCTTGACGGCTGTCTTCACCAGGGATTTGCTGGTGTCCATGGGCAATACCATGTTGAAGTTGTCGGCGGTTTCTGCCAAGGACCATGCATCATCGATTACCCCATCAATCAAAATTGGGCTAGGCGTTTTTTTGATATGGTAGTTGATGTCATCGTTCTTCCGCTGAGCCAATAGGAGCAGGGGAGATGCAGAAAGCAGCAATACAATCGGAACAATCCGAATGGACAATATGTGGCGTTGATAAGCTATCAGGCAACTGCTTTCTTTACCAGATCTGCAGCTTCGCTGAGAAGGATGGCACTTTGTACTTTCAATCCACTTTCATCGATCAGCTTCTTGGCTTCAACGGCGTTGGTGCCTTGTAAGCGAACAATGATGGGAATATTGATGTTGCCCAGATTTTTGTAGGCCTCAATTACACCAGAAGCAACCCTGTCGCAGCGTACAATTCCACCAAAAATATTGATAAGGATAGCTTTTACATTGGGGTCCTGCATGATGATCTTGAATCCCGCCTCAACTGTTTGAGCGTTGGCTGTACCACCTACATCAAGGAAGTTGGCAGGCTCGCCACCACTGAGTTTGATCATGTCCATGGTTGCCATAGCCAAACCAGCACCATTGACCATACAGCCTACATTGCCATCAAGTTTCACAAAGTTGAGGTTGAATTTTCCTGCCTCCACTTCTGTTGGATCTTCTTCAGAAAGATCACGCATGGCAGCAAGGTCAGCATGCCTTCCCAATGAATTTTCATCGATGCCCATTTTGCAGTCTACAGCAATGATCTTGTCATCAGCTGCCTTGAAAAGTGGATTGATTTCAAGCATAGAACAGTCAAGGCCTACATAGGCATTATAGAGGTTGGTCACAAACTTGACCATATTTTTGAATGCGTCTCCAGTTACTCCCAGGTTGAAAGCAATTTTCCTTGCTTGAAAAGGAAGCAAACCGCCAGATGGATGTACCGACTCCCTGAAGATTTTTTCAGGCGTGTCGTGTGCAACATCTTCAATGTTCATTCCCCCTTCAGTGCTGTACATGATGACGTTTTGGCCAGTTGCCCTGTCAAGCAGGATGGAGAGGTAAAATTCTTTTCTCTCTGAAGGTCCGTCGTAATACATGTCCTGGGCAACAAGAATTTTACTGACCAGTTTTCCTGTAGGACCTGTTTGGATGGTTACCAGTGTACCACCCAGTATTTTTTCTGCAAACTCCTTGATGTCCTCAAGGCTTTTGCCCACTTTTACACCATTGATGCCTGTCTCAATCACCTGCCCCTTGCCACGTCCACCTGCGTGGATCTGTGCTTTTACCACAGCAAACCTGCTTCCACTCTTTTCCTTAATCTGCTCATATGCTGCAGCGGCCTCATCTACAGAGCTACAGGCAAATCCTTCTTGAACAGGTACATTGTATTTTTTGAGCAGTTCCTTGGCTTGGTATTCGTGGAGGTTCATCTGAAAATATTTTTGCAAATATACTATAGCATATCCATTTTCAAGGGCAATATGCCCAATAAAAAAGGGGGCATGGAAATGCCCCCTGTAAATGGTTGTTTTAAGGAATATTTATTTTCCTTGGTTTTCAGGCCTGAGGCTTCTGACTGTTTTACCAGCCTGCCACATTTCGCTTTCCCTGAGTTCCTTGAGTTCAACCTCAAGTTTTTCACGGTAGTCAGGTTGTGAATTGCTGTCAATGCTGCGTTGGCTTTCTTTGCCTGCAGCCACGCTGTCATAGAGTTCGTTGAATACAGGTGCTGTTGCATCCCTGAACTTCTTCCACCAGTCCAATGCACCCCTTTGGGCAGTAGTGGAACAGTTGGCATACATCCAGTCCATTCCGTTCTCTGCTACCAACGGCATCAACGATTGTGTCAGTTCTTCAACTGTTTCATTGAATGCTTCTGATGGAGAGTGGCCCCTTTCGCGCAGTACTTGGTACTGTGCAGCGAAGATTCCCTGAATGGCTCCCATGAGGGTACCCCTTTCACCGGTAAGATCGCTGAATACTTCTTTTCTGAAATCAGTTTCGAAAAGGTATCCGCTACCAATGGCGATACCAAGGGCAACTACACGGTCATGCGCCTTTCCTGTTGCATCCTGGAAGATGGCAAAGCTGGAGTTCAAACCCCTTCCTTGCAAGAACATTCTTCTCAAAGAAGTTCCTGATCCTTTTGGTGCTACCAGAAATACGTCAACATCGGCAGGAGGCACAATGCCTGTCTGGTGGTTATAGGTAATACCAAAACCATGGGAGAAGTATAATGCCTTTCCTGGAGTCAGGTGTTTTTTTACAGTTGGCCACATCGCAATCTGGGCAGCATCGCTGAGCAGATAACAGATGATGGTACCTCTTTCAAGCGCTTCTTCAATTTCAAAAAGTGTTTCACCAGGAACAAATCCATCAGCGATGGCCTTGTCCCAGGTCTTTGAATTTTTACGCTGTCCAACAATGACATTGATGCCATTTTCTTTTTGGTTCAACGCCTGTCCAGGTCCTTGAACACCATAGCCGATCACAGCTACAACTTCATCTTTCAAAACTTCTTGCGCCTTTGCCAGTGGGAATTCTTCACGTGTTACCACGTTTTCTTCAGATCCACCGAAATTTAACTTTGCCATAAACCTTGTTTTTTGTTTTTAATTGTAGAAAATGTTTAGACCACTTTTGACGCTGCTTCAGCTGCAGAAATGGGTTCATCAATGATATGTTGTGTTGGTTCTGCCAACTCAAATTCCTTAAGTTTTTCGTGAAAGCCTTTGCTGTCCTTGATGATGGCAATCCTGGCACTCCGCACAAATTCAATCAGTCCATATTCTCCCAAAACTTTCAGCAGGGTATCTGTTTCTTCCCTTTGTCCTGTCGTTTCGAAAATGGTATAATCAGACCTGATGGCAACCACCCTGGCACCATAGGTTCTCAGCAGCCTTTCCACTTTTACTTTTTCTGCAATGATGGCTGTAGGAACCTTGTACAACGCGAGTTCCTGCCAAATGATGGTGTCGTTGGTATTGAAATAAGCTTTGAGTACATCAACCTGCTTCTCAATCTGGCGGACGATTTTTCTTACAACGTCTTCTGTTTCGTTGATCAAGATATTGAAGCGATGGATGCCTTCAATTTCTGAAGGGGATGTATTCATGCTTTCAATATTGATTTTTCTTCTGGAAAACATGATGGCAATCCTGTTGAGCAAGCCAACCTGGTTTTCTGTATAAATGGTCAGTGTATATTCCTGTTTCATGGTCAATTATTTAAGTCTGATCTCGCCAACACCACAGCCTTGGGGCACCATTGGGAAAACATTGTTTTCTTTCCCTACAAATACTTCCAGTAAATATGGCCCATCATGCTTGAGCATGGTTTCCAAAGCACCAACAAGGTCTTTTCGTTCCTCAATAGAATTTCCTTCAATATTGTATCCTTTGGCTACGGTTACATAGTCAGGGCTGGCAATGTCTACAAAAGAATACCGTTTTTCATGGAACAGGTCCTGCCATTGCCTTACCATTCCCAGGAATCGGTTGTTGAGAATCAGGATTTTTACGTTGATGTTGTTCTGCATGATGGTGCCCAGTTCCTGAATGGTCATTTGAACACCACCATCGCCGATAACCGCAACAACAGTTCTGTCTTTGGCGCCATATTTTGCACCGATGGCAGCAGGCAAGGCAAAACCCATTGTTCCCAATCCGCCTGAGGTAACATTGCTTTTGGACTGGTTGAATTTAGCGTATCGACAGGCCACCATCTGGTGTTGTCCTACATCAGTAACGATAACAGCATCACCATTTGTCAGTAGATTAAGCTGCTCGATTACCTCTCCCATGGTGAGGATATCGGTTGATGGATGAAGCTCATTGTTGATGACTGCCTCTTTTTCTTTTTCCATGCATTCGCTGAACTTGTTCACCCAACTGCTATGGTCTTTCTTCTCCAGCAAAGCCGTGATCATGGGAAGCGTTTCTTTGCAGTCTCCCCAGACAGGCACGTCTGCTTTTACGTTTTTGTCGATCTCTGAAGGGTCAATATCCAGGTGAATAACCTTGGCTTGTTTTGCGTAGCGGTCAAGCCTTCCCGTTACGCGATCATCAAAACGCATGCCCACTGCAATCAATACATCACATTCGTTGGTAAGCACATTGGGTCCGTAATTGCCATGCATACCCAACATGCCTACATTCAAAGGATGGTCTGTAGACAATGCACTCAAACCCAGTATGGTCCAGGCCGCTGGCATACCTGATTTTTCGATGAAGGCCTTGAATTCATTTTCAGCACGGCCCAGTATAACGCCTTGACCAAAAATAACCAGCGGGCGTTCTGCCTTGTTGATCATTTCTGCTGCAGCAGCAGTAAATTCTTTTCTCACTACTGGCTTTGGTCTGTAGCTACGGATATGATTGCAGGGTTTGTAACCTGCATAGCTGAATTTTTGAAGCTGCGCATTTTTGGTGATATCAATCAACACGGGGCCAGGTCTTCCGCTATTAGCAATGTAAAATGCCTTGGCGAGGGCTTCAGGAATCTCATTGGCATCTGTCACCTGATAGTTCCATTTGGTAACTGGTGTGGTGATGTTGATGACATCTGTTTCCTGGAAAGCATCTGTTCCCAAGAGGTGTGCAAAAACCTGACCGGTAATGCAAACAAGGGGAGTTGAGTCGATCATGGCATCGGCCAGTCCTGTGACAAGATTGGTTGCTCCAGGGCCGCTGGTAGCAAATACAACACCAGTTCTGCCAGAGGTTCTGGCATATCCCTGACCGGCATGAATACCTCCTTGTTCATGTCTTACCAAAATATGTTCCAGCTGGTCGCGGTAATCGTAAAGGGCATCATAAATCGGCATGATGGCACCACCAGGGTAACCAAAGATGGTATCAACACCTTCAGCAACCAGTGCACGCATCACCGCATCACCACCTGTAATTTCTATGGGTGCGGATGTCGCTTCTATTTCTTCATTGATCATTTCAGTTTGCATAGATCTGTTTTTATTTGTCGGTGATACAGCCTTCAGCAGCCGTTGTCACTTGTTTTGCGTATTTGTAGAGGATTCCCTTTGTTGCGTTCAAAGGAGGTTGCTTCCAGTTTCTTTTTCTTTCGTCAAGCACAGACTGCTCCACCATCACATTGATTTTGTTCAGGGTAGCATCAAGCTCAATGATATCTCCATCTTCGATCAATGCAATGGTTCCACCATCGAAAGCTTCAGGTGTGATGTGTCCTACCACAAAACCATGTGTTCCTCCACTGAACCTGCCGTCTGTGATCAATGCAACATCCTTGCCCAATCCTGCACCAATGATGGCAGAGGTAGGCTTTAGCATTTCTGGCATTCCAGGCGCACCCCTTGGGCCAACATACCGGATCACCACTACATCACCTTTTTGAACCTTGCCGCTGCTAATGCCATGGATGAGTTCTTTCTCACCATTGAAAACACGGGCAGGCCCAACAAATTTTTCACCTTCTTTTCCGCTGATCTTGGCCACACTACCACCTTCTGCAATGTTTCCGTAAAGGATTTGAAGATGGCCACTTGTTTTGAATGGGTTTTCTATGGGGCGAATGATCTGTTGTTTTTCAAATTCAATGTCGGGTACTGCAGCGAGGTTTTCTGCAACCGTTTTTCCGGTTACTGTCATGCAGTCTCCATGGATGAGGCCCTTGCTTAGCAAGTATTTCATGACCAATGGAACACCACCAATATTGTGCAGGTCTTCCATCAGGTATTTGCCACTGGGCTTGAAGTCTGCAATGACAGGCACTTTGTCGCTGGTGGCCTGCACGTCGTCTTGTGTAAGGGTGAGACCAACGCTGTGTGCCATGGCAATCATGTGCAAGACTGCATTGGTTGATCCGCCCATTGTAACGATAATGGTCAGTGCATTTTCAAATGCCTTTTTGGTCATGATGTCCGAAGGCTTGATGTCTTTTTCCAGCAGAAGCCTGATGGCTTTTCCTGCTTCGACACATTCCCTTTTTTTGTCTTCACTCAGGGCAGGATTGGAAGAGGAATAGGGGAGACTCATTCCCAAGGCCTCAATTGCTGAAGACATGGTATTGGCTGTATACATTCCGCCGCATGCACCCGCACTGGGACAAGAATTCATGACGATGCCCTTGAAATCAGCATCATCCAATTGACCAGCAATCTTTTTGCCCAATGCTTCAAATGCAGAAACGATATTCAGGTCTTCGCCCTTGTAATGTCCAGGGGCAATGGTGCCGCCATATACCATGATGGAAGGCCTGTTCAATCGGCCCATGGCCATGATGGAGCCTGGCATGTTTTTATCACAGCCGGGTACGGTGATGAGTCCATCATAATACTGGTCACCACAAACA
>JAJTFY010000103.1 GCA_021299175.1 Chitinophagaceae bacterium | reverse complement strand
ATCGGGATTGTTCAGGCAGCCCAATGATTGATACCCATCCGCCTTCCTCAATAACATCATCCACCCATTCTTCGTAATAGCAGTCGTCGCTGCTGTGAAAGTTGAGCACGTTCTCGGCAATCAAAATGAATTTATGGATACCATGTGCAATCATCTGGTCAATGATATCACGCTTCAGTGTCATGATGTCATTTTCAATGGCATCGTTCCACTCTCCAATCATTTCAATGATGGTAAAACCGACTTCGTAATCAACAAAAAGTATTTTGATATAAAGCGTTGAGGAACCAATATCATCCCACTGTGGATGAATATAATAATTGTAGATGGTCTGTGAATAATGAAACTCAGAGTATTCCCTACCAAAAAATGGCGACCGCTGGTCTTCATCAGCGATGTAAACATGTCTCCAGTTATAAAAGGGTTCGATCTCGTGCAACGCGCAATTATTTGAGGGATTCCATTGCCTTTTTTACAGATCCGTGTTTGATCAACAAATCCTTTGCCGATTCATAAGATTGAATGGATGCCTTGTCCATCAACATTTTTACCCCTCGGTCAATCAACTTATCATTGGTAAGTTGCATGTTGACCATTTTGTTGTCTTCTACCCTGCCCAACTGTATCATCAGTGAAGTAGATATCATGTTCAGGACCAGCTTTTGTGCAGTTCCACTTTTCATTCTTGTGCTTCCTGTAACAAATTCAGGCCCCACCACCACTTCTACAGCATGGTCGGCAGCTGCAGAAACAGGAGCATTTGCATTACAGGAAATGGAACCAGTGAGAATATTGTTTGCACGACAGGCAGTCAATCCACCTATCACATAGGGTGTGGTTCCACTGGCTGCAATGCCTATCACAGTATCTTTTTCATTGATATCAAATGCTGAAAGGTCTTTCCATGCCTGTTCTTTGTCATCTTCGGCAAATTCCACTGCGTTGAACATGGCCCCTTTTCCACCGGCGATTACTCCGATGACCAAATCCGGAGATACACCAAATGTGGGCGGACATTCAGATGCATCCACAACGCCAAGCCTTCCACTGGTGCCGGCGCCAATATAAAACAATCTTCCACCTGCCAACATGCGGTCAGCAGCTGCTTCTACCAAAGCCGTGATCTGTGGGATGGATTTGGCTACCGCTTCAGGAACGATCCGGTCTTCTCTATTGATGTTTTCAAGCAATTCAAGAACAGACATTTTTTCAAGGTGCCTGTAGCGAGAATCCTGCTCTGTAGTTCTGGCGTTCATGATTGATGTATTGCCTTAATGTTTTTTATGGTAGTTCGCTAATCCTTCCATGGGTTGTTTGATGACCACTCCCATGCTGAATCCGAAATCATGGCAAAGTTCGGCAATTTTATCCTTGAAATAAAAAGCAATGCTTCCAACAAAATGAATCGGAACAGTAAATCGTTGTGGGTAAGATCCAAGGTGTTGTTCAAAGAAATCCCTCAGGCCGTCTTCGATGATGTTTTCGATGATAAAATGGCCCCTATGCAAAGAAAGAAACATGGCAAAGCCCGCAAGGTAGCGGTTGGCAAAGGGTTCCTTGTATACTTTCTGAAGAATCTCGTTTTTATCGGTCTTGAAATGCTCCTTGAATGATTTCATCAATGGGGCATCAAATGTGCCATAGAGGAAATGCTGTACTACTTTTCGGCCCAGATAAGCACCACTTCCCTCATCCCCAAGAATATAGCCCAGGCCAGGAGAATTCAAAAGGATTTTTTTTCCATTGAAAGAACATGAGTTCGATCCTGTACCGAGGATACAGGCAATGCCCGGCTTGTTGCCACAGGTGGCAATCTTGAAACTTCCCTTGCCTACCAGTCTCCATTCTGTTTTGGTGGCTCCGCTGTCTGCTATGAGTTTTAATCCGTCCATAATTCAGGTTAATTCAGGAACTTTGCAAAATTACAATTGAGAGAACAACATGAGCAACAGGAAAATCAACGCAGCTACTCCCATCCTTTTTTCAATTGCCTTAGTATTGGGCATGTTCATCGGCTACAAATTACGCAGCAATATGCCAATGACGAAAAGTTTTTTGACTTCGCCGGGCAGCAATACCTTGAATGAAGTGATGCAACTCATCAAACAACGCTATGTGGACAAGGTCAATGTTGACTCCGCCTCTTCAAATGCCATCAATGGACTGGTCAATACCCTTGACCCTCATTCAGTATATATCCCAACATCTGAATTGACCGACATCACGGAAGACCTGGAGGGTCAGTTTCAGGGCATTGGCATTGAATTCAATATTTTCAATGACACCGTTCATATCCTTTCAGTGCTTGAAAACGGCCCAGCAAAAAATGCTGGACTGACCGTCGGAGACCGGATACTTGCGGTAAACGACAGTATTGCAACAGGGCTGAAGGACAGTGAACAATTGAAGAAATGGGTCAAGGGACCTGCAGGATCAACGGTGAACATCCGGTTGATGCATGAAGGAAAAGTCATCAGCAAATCTGTTGTCCGTGGCAGCATTCCCATCACTTCTCTGGATGCTTCATACATGATTGACAAAAGCAAGGGCTATATCCGGCTGAACCGTTTCTCCAGCAATACCTACAAGGAATTTCTGGAAGCATTGGAAAAACTGAAGGCTGCTGGAATGACATCACTGGTGCTTGACCTCCGCGACAATGGTGGTGGCATTCTGGAAGAAGCCATTGACATAATTGATGAATTTATCGGAGGAGAAAAACTGATCGTTTTTACTGAAGGACAAAACAGTCCAAAGAAAGAATACAAGGCCAAAAGGGCCGGTTTATTTGAAACAGGAGATTTGGTGGTGCTGATGAATGAAGGTTCGGCATCGGCCAGTGAGGTCATCGCCGGAGCCCTTCAGGACCATGACAGGGCCATGATTGTTGGAAGAAGAAGCTTTGGAAAGGGACTTGTCCAGGAACAATATGTATTGTCTGATGGATCGGCACTCAGGCTGACCATTGCCAGGTACTATACTCCCTTGGGGAGAAGCATTCAAAAGCCATACAATGAAGGCCATGCCAAGTACAACATGGAGGTGTTGAACAGGGTGCACAACCATGACAGTGCCGCTTCAAATGCTGGCACCAAGTTGGGTAAGTCTTTTAAAACAGCCAAAGGAAAAGTCTTGTATGGCGGCGGAGGCATCACGCCTGACGCAGTGGTTGAGATTGATCCAGTTTTATTTGACACCAGCCTTAACGCTCTTTACCAGAAGAATATCATTGGCAATTTCGCATACCGGTATTTCTTGACCAACAGTGTCAAGATCAAGGCATTTGCTGACGCTTCAACCTTTGCGAGCGGCTTCAATGTTGATGACAATGTCATCAACCAATTGACGGATTTTGCACAGAAACAAGGCGTCGTTGTCAAGTTGAACAGCAATGCTTCCATAAACTGGACAAAACTAAGGATCAAGGCCATGGTGGCCAGGATTGCATGGAGTGAGACAGGATATTTTCAGGTACTGAATAAATCTGACATTGGATTTGTCAGGGCGGTTGAGACCATTGGGAAATAATGCTATTGGCTGATGATGTAAATCTGTGAGCTGCAAACCCCTTTGTTGAATAGGGCCTTGAGGTTGGAAATCAAGCCAGTCCATACAGCAGGTATCAACCTCATACCGCCGGTCTTGTATTTCTCACTCAGCAGGCTTACATAAAAAGCATCGTACCACATGGGCAGCAGTTCCCTCACCTGCAAACCATGCATCTTCATCAGGTGGGTGATGCTTGCAGGACTAAAATGATGCAGGTGACGAGGCACATCGTAGGCCGCCCAATACTCTGCATAATGCCTGGCATCATGAGACATGTGGTTGGGAACAGCCACTACCAACAGTCCATTTTCTTTGAGTATTCTTTTGACCTGCGACAATGTTTCATGCAATTCGTGTACATGCTCAAGCACGTGCCACATGGTAACCACATCAACACTTGCGCTGTCCATCAATGAAAGCTTGTCAGGCTCCATGATATTGGATGCTGTCAGGGCCTCTGCTCTGGAACGGGCGCCAGGATCAGGTTCCATACCCTCCACCTGCCAACCTGCTGATTTCATTTCCAACAGAAATGCTCCGGTGCCACAGCCATAATCGAGTAGCGTTCCTGTGTTGCGTTGACTGAAATGACTGACCAGTTTGCGCTTGGATTGTACGGCCTGTTTTCTGATCAGCTGGTAAATGGTGTTGAATATACCTTTCTTGCTGTCGGTATGGGAGATGTATGCATCCGATTGATAATACCTTCCAATCTGATCTGGAGCTGGTGGATGGGCAGTGAACCTGAATCCACATGAGGCACATTCAACGACCTCAAAATTTTCCGCAGAAACGGTAAAATCTTTGACCGTCAGTATCTTGCTGTATTGATTGTGGCTGCAAACAGGGCATAACATGGTGCGCTAATTTAAATTTATATAACCCTGTACGTTGCCTTTGGTGTGATGAACTTCAGAGGATTGTACCGTGATTCGCGTAAATCAAAACTTCCAAACATGAATCGGACGACGATGAGCAATACCGCCATTAAAACCATTACCATTGCAGCTTTTTGCCATTTGTTCTTTCCGGCATTGGACCGCTGGTCTTCAAAAAAGACCTCCATGTCAGTATTGGTTTTCTCTTCCTCGCCTACTTTGATGGTATGCTCGGCATCTGGTCTTAACACATGGTTATATTGGACAGGAAGAAAAAAATCTGTTGTTACTGTTTTGGGAACGAAACCAATTTCACCTTCATCAGATAAAGAAAAACTACCCACATCCATCCATTCCAGTTTTCGCTCAGCCAGCAAGCGTTTTTTTAACGATTCACCCAATATCTTCAACTCATCATCGATAACATCTTTATTCAATCCAGACAATCGGGCAATATAAATGGATTGTTCAGGGGTTGAATCGTTGTTAGTGGCTTTGAATTTTAAGACTTGAAATGGTGGGAACAACTGTTTTGTGGTAAAATCAATTACTGCAGGGACTCTCACCAGGGATAATGCGCCCAACCCAGGTATGGATACATTCCCATTCAATGAAAAGTACTTGTATAGCAAACGGGGAAGTTCAACAAATTGCATGCTGAGGGTCATTTGGCTTTTGTGAATGAATACCGCAGACCTGCGATAAAATTGAAACCAAATGAGTCATATTGGTTCCATCGCTGGTATTGGATATTGGCAATATTATTCAAATCAACCCACAATGCCCATTTTTTATTAAACTTATAATCCACACCCAGGTTTATGTCCGCGGCATCCTTTAACCGTTTCTCAGGCATGCCAGGAGACCTGGAAATGGCACCACGCCAGAAGTCTGCATTCACGCGGGTTGTAAGCCCCTTGATGGGTTTCCACTTCAAACCGAACTTTAATTCCAAAGGAAGAAGACCATAGGCTGCTGCATGGCTTACCTGGTTTTGAAATACATACATGTTGATGGAAGACCTGAATTCCATTTCAGGAGTGAAGGTATAATTGACCTCCCCCCCAAGTTTAATCGCAGTCAATTGTGTTTCGTTCAACACTTTCATTTCTTTTCCGGTTCCTTCGCCATTGATAAAAAGGGGCATATCATTGAAAACTGTAAATCCTCCATTGAACTTGAGCTGCAGACCTTTTGCACTCAGCCACTCTATCCCGGCAAAATAATCAGTCTGTTGAAATGTGGTGAGTGAATCAGGGGATACAAGAAATGGATTTATAGCATACAACTTGTGTAATGAATTGATATCCAATTTATTTACAGCAGCTACCTTTAGTTTCACTCCTGTTTCTGACAATGAATAATCGAACTGCAGATTGGGTAAAAGATTGAATTTATTGGATTTTAAAACAGGAATGATGGATCCATTGATACTGAAAGATGAAGGACTGTACTCAAAGGATAAGGGAACTTGCACCAAGGCAGCAGATTGATTTGATTGCGTTCCCTTTTTGAGGTTGGCCAATTGAGCATCAACTGCTATGGCAACTTTCAAGGTTTCATTGATTGTATAAGAAACTGGGATGGCCAATCTGAACGCAAATTCCGATTGCTTTCTGCTGGCCGTCAGAAAATCTGCCCTGAATTCGGGCTTTAAGGTCATGGAACCATTTTCAGCAGCAAGATGATCATATTGTGCTCCCAGGTGGAAATTACTGAAGTTTTGACGGAGATCTGCCTCAGGTAAACCAGGGTTAACTACATGGTCAAAGCCATACAACCGATAACCCTGCCTATCATAACCGGCATAGACACGCGCAACACGGTTTTCTGAAAGGGTATTTTTATAGCCCAGGTTCAAAGAAGAGTGAGCATACTGCTGGTCTTCCAATTTCCCTTTTGAAGATATATGGTCCAGGTTGGCCGAAAACTGCTCCTTTGCCTTTCGAGCAGTAAGGCCCAGGGATGCAAAGGGAGTGGAGAGGTTTCCGAATCCCAGTTTCGCATAAACATCTTCTTTGTCTTGCTGATTTTCAGTGGTTTGAAAAGATAGCGGCTTGATCATAAAAGAACTCATGGGAGTGGTGAACTGTATCGGCAGCATTGGGTAACTCAACCGATAAGCAGTTGTGTCTTTGGGTGGGGTTTGGGCCTGAAATTCCAACTTGCCTGATTTTACAATGCTGGGCTTGAAGCTGGACGTAATGCTGATTTCTTCTTTTTTGCCACGCTTGTCTTGTGCAGCAACATTTCCACTTGTAAGAATGAGCAAAAAGCAGAGAACAGGCATGAAGACCTGAAACAAATTATTTGATCTCATATTATTTTTTTAGACCTGTTTTTTCAGCAAGCTCTACGGCCTTCAATTTTTCTGAGGCTTCCAGTTTCAGTTCGGCAATGGAACAGTTTTCTACTACACTTTTCAATGTGGCTTTGGCATTGAAAAAATCTTTTTGTTCCAAGAAAATATCACCGAGAAGCATATACGACCGGGTGATCCAAAACTCATAGGAGCCGGAGTTTTCGATGGAGGCCAGTGCAGCTTTTTCAGCTGCATCCCAGTTGCCCAATTTAAAGGCATTCATCGCCAATTGATGCCTGGCTTCTGCAGCCAAAGATGATTGGTTATTGACCACCACTTTGCTGAAAGAAGCAATGGAGTTTTCGAACTTGTTTTCAGCCTGAGCAGCATATCCTAAAACAGTCTCAGCGAAGGATTGATCATCCTGATTGGCAGCAGCATTGCTCATGAGTGCATTGGAGGCATCACGCCCCTGCACCCATCTTGCTGGTACCTATAGATGCCAGCTGATCATACAATTGGGCGGCAGCCTTCCAGTCTTTTTCTTTTACAAGCAATTCGCCTTTGTAATTCAAGACCTCAGCAATGAACAATCCGTTGGGGAATTTTCGCAGGTATTCATCCAAAGCATTCAAAGATGCCTGAGGTTTACCATCTGCATAAGTAGTTTGTACAAACCTGAACAGCAGTGAATCCTTCTGGATCTGGTCTATCGTCTTACCACCCGCTTCTAAAAATTGCTGGTATTCATCGATGCGACCATTGTCTACATAAAGACTTTGTGCACTTTCAATGGCTTCAGCCGCTTGAGCTGAAGCAGGATATTCCTTGACCAGGGTTTTGTATTGACTGATGGCTTCTTCGATTTTATCCAGGTTATAATAGGCAATGCCCAGCTTGAGCAATGATGCCGGAATCATTTCATCATCCTTTTCCACCAAAGAAGGAATGCGCTTTAGGTAAGGAATGGCATTTTCAAATTCTTCTTCAGCCATGTGCGTATCACCAATCTCCATGGTGATGAGTGGTAAATAAGCGGATGATGAATATTGCTTTTCAGCTGCCTTGAGCAGCAGAATTTTATTGGCCGGTGACTTGATGCCTTCAATAAGCGCAAGTTGAAAGGAGGCATAGTCCGCACCTTCGCCTTTGTTGTTCTGAACGATGGTGTAAATGGTTTTGGCCTTGCCGATATTTTTTTCCATGAATGCACAGTCTGCAGCCCTCAACATGGCTTCCCCTTTGATTTCGGGAGAGACATTTCGGTTACCAGCATAAATTTTTTCGAAAAAGGGAGCAGCTTTAGCATAGTCTTCCATTTCAAAAAATGCATACCCGATATTGTAGAGCGCATTTTCTTCATTCGCCTCTCCCACAGGCTTGGTGGGAAGTTTGAGATAGTCCTGCAGGAATTTGATGGCCTTTTCGAATTGCTCATTTCGCAGGGCAAGTTCGCCTCTCCAGAAAAGAGAAAGAGCATAGAATGGAGTGTTTTTGAATGCGGCAATTGATTCCATCATCTTGTCTGCCGCGGGATACTGCAGATCGTTGACCAGTTCAATTCCCCTGCCAAAGAATATCCTTGGTGCAAGGGATTTATAAGAAGCACTGAAGCTACCGATACGCTCAAGCAAAACCAGGGCCTGTCTGAAATTGTTGGTACGGGCATAATAAGATAGCAAAAGATCATTGGCTTCTTTGACATAGGTTGATGAAGGAAAATCATTGACAAAATTGCTCAGGCCTTGCAATGCCTGATCCTCAAAACCCATATCCAGT
The DNA here is from genome assembly GCA_021299175.1 of Chitinophagaceae bacterium. Taxonomy (GTDB): domain Bacteria; phylum Bacteroidota; class Bacteroidia; order Chitinophagales; family Chitinophagaceae; genus Pollutibacter. The sequence continues at coordinate 4,581 of JAJTFY010000103.1, read as the reverse complement.
GAGAGCTTGGCAATCATGAATCGGGCAATCTCTTTTTTATCCGCGCCGATATTTCCAGAGATACAGTATTGAAAGGCACTTCTGGCATTGGACTTTTCGCTGAGCTGCAGATAAGCGTGGCCTAGAATGTACATGGATTGTAAAGCAACCGTATCCCTGCCAGCAGAAAGGGGTTTTAGCTGTTCCACAGCTTTGGTGAATTTACCCATGAAATAGTAGCCGGAACCCAGTTCAAAGCGTTGAACTGGATTGAGGACTATACCCGAAGCGATGGCTTTTTCATAAAGCAAAACAGCACGCTGTTGATCGCCTTTGTTGAAATAAATCGAGGCGAGCAATTGAAGCATCTCGCTGTTGTGTAGACCATCACCAGCTTTCAGGTAATTTTCTCCATAACTGATGGCCTTGGCATCTTGCCCGTTTTCATGATAAATATAGGCGAGGTAAAAAGGCACAGCCAGTGCGTAACGGGGATCTTTTTCAATGGCCTGAAACCATTCGAGGGCCTCTTTGTATTGTCTTTCTGAAAAGGCCACAAAGCCCAGGTAATACTGCACATCGGCGGTGTAAGTGGAAGATTTTTCCTCAAGCAATTGTTTGAAATATGGCTTGGCGTTATCAAATTTTTTCTGTGAAAAATAGGATACCCCTTTTTCAAAAGCCACCCGCTGCCCCTCCTCTTTTGAAAGATAGAGTTTGTCTGTCATTTCCAGGAAACGGATTGTTTCAGGATACATGGCCAGACTGAAATAATAATGACCAAGATGATAGGCCAATTTGACCGCTGTTAATCGATTTTCTGCCTTATTGACCTTGGCGGTAGCAAGCTCAACAGCAATTGCTTCATGTTGAATCACCCCACTGGCAATCCTGATGTAGGCTAATTCTTCTGCATCATTTTTTGTCAGAAGCCCTTTGGCTTCATGTGAGGAAAGATAATCTTCCACAAATATACTTGCTGTCTGGTATTGGCCTTCATCAAAAAGCTGCCGGGCTTTGTTCAGAACAAGCTGTGGGGAAGCGGTTGATCGGGTGGCTTGTCCTTGCAGGTGCATTGAAACCAATGCCAGAGAAAAAAAAGTGAGTAGCTGAACCAGTCTTGGGAATTGAAACATAAAAGATTAAGCTTTTTGTTCTGATCAAAAATAACCTTTAAATCATGAGATCCGATCATTATTGTACCTTTGTCTGGAAAGATTTAACTAAGATTTAAAGGGCTCATTCAATCAGTTAAAATGAAGAAATTGCTCAGTACACATTACAATGCGTTTTCCTTTAATGCCGCCATGTTGGTGTTGCGTTTGTCCATGGGAACGCTCATGATGTCTCATGGTTATGAAAAACTTGTGCATTTCAGTGAAAAAAAGGCTGTTTTTTACAGTTTTTTAAGCCTTGGATCCACCGCTTCATTGATGTTGTGCATTTTTGCCGAATTCTTTTGTGCCTTGTTTGTGGTGATTGGATTGTTTACCAGGCTTGTATCCATTCCACTGGTGATTGTCATGTCTATAGCCGTTTTCAGCGTTCATAAAATGGATTTCTTTGATACAGGGGAAAAAGCCAGTTTATATCTTGCTGGATTTTTAGTTTTGCTATTGTGTGGACCCGGCAGAGCCAGCGTAGATGGCATTGCCAGTAAATAATATTTTGATGACGAAAGAAGCGCATTCAATTGCCGCTGTTATCCTGACAATTGGGGACGAGCTGTTGATTGGACAAACCATTGACACGAACAGTGCCTGGATGGCCACAGTATTGAACCAGGCAGGCATTACAGTAAAACGGCGCCTCGCTGTCGGCGACGACTGGAATGAAATATGGCAAGCCCTCACCACTGAGGGAAAGGCTGCAGACATTGTGCTGATCACTGGTGGGCTAGGACCCACCTCTGACGACATCACCAAGCCTTTGTTGTGTGATTTTTTTGGAGGCAAAATGGTCAGGGATCAGGCTGCTTTGGACAATGTAATTGAAATCTTTTCAAAGAAACTCAACAGGCCATTGCTGGAAAGAAACCTAAAACAGGCCGAAGTGCCTGATAACTGCAGGGTGATTCAAAACAAAAGGGGTACTGCTCCTGGCATGTGGTTTGAAAAGGATGGCACCATTTATGTGAGCATGCCGGGCGTTCCCCATGAAATGAAGGGAATGATGACTGAAGATGTGATTCCAACCCTGGTCAATCGTTTCAATTTATCTCCTGTTCAACACAGAACCCTTTTGACAGCGGGCATCGGGGAATCTTTTTTGGCCGAATTATTGCTAGAATTTGAAAATACCCTGCCAAAAGATTACAAACTGGCTTATTTGCCCAACTATGGCATGGTGCGTTTGAGGCTGACCGGGCTTGCTGGTACAAAAGATCCTCAAGAGATAGATGCCCTGTTCGAACAACTCAAAACACTGGTCAAAGCCCATTTGGTGGTAGACCAGGACCTCACCCTGCAGGAAACCATTGCAAAGGTTTTGCTGGAAAAGAAAAAGACGCTCGCCATTGCAGAAAGCTGTACAGGAGGCTATATTTCCCACCTGATCACCATGTTGCCCGGAAGCAGCGCCTATTACCTGGGAGGGGTTGTGAGTTATTCCAATGAAATGAAAATCGATGTTTTGGGCGTTGATCCAGAAACCATTTCCCAATTTGGTTCAGTCAGTGTAGAAACGGCAAAACAGATGGCGGAAGGAATCAGAAAACAAACTGGTGCGGATTTTAGCCTTGCAACCTCTGGCATCATGGGACCAACTGGCGGCACCCCAGAAAAGCATGTTGGTTTTGTTTGTGTGGCTTTTTGCTCAGCCGAACAGACATCCACCACTACATTTCAGTTCCGCTTCGACAGAAAAAGAAACATAGAATTGACTGCAGCACATGCCCTCGACTTTCTGAGGAAAAATATGGGATAAGTTGGTGAATTTCAACCCGAAAAGAACCATTAAATCAGTTAACTTTACACCACAATTAACCCATTTCAGCAGATTCAATGGCTTTAGTCAACATCATAATGCCCAAGCTCGGAGAGAGCATCATGGAAGCCACTGTGCTCAAATGGCACAAAAAGGTTGGTGATGCCGTAGCCTTGGATGAAACACTGCTGGACATTGCAACAGACAAGGTTGATAGTGAAGTTCCATCTACAGCGGAAGGTATTCTAGAGGAAATCCTCTGCAAAGAGAATGACGTGATTTCTATTGGATCGGTGATCGGTAAAATAAGGACCAATGCTCCTGAGCCAGCGATTGTTTCTGCAACTTCTGTTTCTCCTGCTCAGTCATCCCAGAATGTTAGCCTCACAAATGGTGTCTCTCAAAAACAAGAAGACTTCAGGGTACCTTTTCAGCCCAGTGAGATGGCAGTTCCACACAAACAGGGAAATGGAAGATTCTTTTCCCCTCTAGTAATGAACATTGCCTCAAGAGAAGGAATTCCGTTCTCTGAGCTTGAGCATATCAAGGGTTCCGGCAATGATGGAAGGGTTACCAAAGCTGATGTTTTGGCCTATCTGGAGCAAAGAGAAAACAATTCTCTGCCTGTTACAAACCAGTCTTTTAAACAAGCACCTTATCAGGCAACACAACCTCCATATATTCAGGAACATGCATCTCACTCCCCTGCACAGGCGGATCTAACGGCCAGCGGAAATGTTGAGGTCATCGAAATGGACAGGATGCGCAAATACATTTCAGATCACATGACGAGGAGCCTTGCTACCAGTGCCCATGTGACGAGTTTTGCAGAAGCCGATGTTACAAATTTGGTGACATGGAGAGACAAGTCCAAAAAAGAATTCGAAAAAAGGGAGGGCGAGAAAATCACTTTCACACCGCTGTTCATTGAAGCCATTGTAAAGTGCATCAAGAAATATCCAATGCTCAATTCCAGTGTGATTGGAGACAATATCATCATCAAAAAAGATATCAATGTTGGGATGGCCACTGCACTTCCCAATGGAAACCTGATTGTTCCAGTAATCAAATATGCTGACCAGTTCAACATCATTGGTTTGGCAAAACAAGTGAACAGACTTGCCAACAGCGCCCGCATTGGCAAGCTTCAGCCAGGCGATACACAGGATGGAACCTTTACTTTTACCAATGTTGGTACTTTTGGGAGCCTCATGGGAACGCCTATCATCAACCAGCCTCAAGTGGCAATTTTGGCAACCGGTGCCATCAAGAAAAAACCTGTGGTCATTGAATCAGATAAAGGAGACAGCATTGCCATCCGGCACATGATGTTCGTTTCCATGTCTTATGACCATCGGATCATCGATGGGGGAATGGGCTCTCTTTTCCTGGCCGCTTTTGTAGAGGCGCTGGAATCTTTTGATGTCAACCGCACCTTCTAGTGAGCAGCTCCATTTTTTTGGTCACTCCCCCGTTTACGCAACTCAATACGCCGTATCCGGCTACTGCTTATATCAAGGGATTTCTGAACACAAAAAAGATCAGCAGCAAACAGGCAGATCTTGGGATTGAAACCATACTGGCCATTTTCAGCAAAAAAGGTCTGACTGATCTTTTCCAATACATCAGACAATTGGATAAACCCCTGTCTGCAAATGCCAGCAGGATGGTTGCCCT
>JAJTFY010000018.1 GCA_021299175.1 Chitinophagaceae bacterium | reverse complement strand
GCAACACAGGGTTTGAAAGTCTTTTGCAACATCTACTCTTCATTCATGCAACGTGCATACGATCAGGTGGTGCATGACGTAGCCATCCAAAAACTACCAGTCGTATTTTGCCTTGACCGTGCAGGTCTTGTTGGTGATGACGGGCCCACGCACCACGGCGTATATGACATTCCTTACATGCGCTGCATCCCCAACATGATTGTTTCTGCCCCAATGAATGAGGCAGAGCTGAGGGATCTCATGTATACGGCACAGCTTGACTCAATAAATTTACCTTTTGTCATTCGTTACCCCAGAGGCGAGGGCATGATGCCAGAGTGGAAAACAACCATGAAGGAAATTGAGATAGGCAAAGGGCGTAAACTCAAAGACGGAAAAGACATTGCCATTCTCTCTTTTGGACATCCGGGTAATTTTGCTGCTGCTGCCATCAGAAACCTGATTTCAGAAGGCATTACTCCTGGTCATTATGACATGCGCTTTGCAAAACCGCTTGATGAAGAAATGCTTCATGAGGTATTTTCCCGATACAGCAAAATCATTACCGTTGAAGATGGAACTGTGGTTGGTGGTATTGGCGCAGCGATATTGGAATTTATGGCAACGCATGGTTACAAGGCTGATGTAAGCATCCTGGGAATACCTGATCGCATTGTTGAACACGGCTCACAGAAGGAATTACACAAGGAATGTCATTATGATGCTGATGCGATTGCTGCCACAGCAAGGGAGATGATGAAATCAGTTGTCAGCGTTATTCAATAATGGTGATCAACTGATCTTCTGGGCGTTCATCATTGTATTCAATGATGAAATTGTTTTTCCCTTCACCAATGATAATCGCCAGGTAACTTTGCTGAACAAGTTCCAGCACAGTGAGAAACAGAAAAATGGCATGCAGCCTGTCCTGACAAACGTCAAATACCTTCTCAAAAGACATGGTTTTTTCCTGCGCACTTACCTTCAATACATACTCTCGGGTTTCATCCATGGTATAATTATACCGGTATACCACATGCTGCGGTTTGTTCTGGCGATCATGCACCCTTTGCATAACCTTTTCAAATACTTTCATCAGTTTGAAAAGAGAAATGGATTGTATCTCTGTTCCTTCTGACGACTCCTCTCCTATGGCATGCAGATCTTGTTGCAGATTACCCCTTTTCACCATGAACATCCGCTGCTGTTCAAGCTGCGCCAGCTTTAATGAAGCCTCCTTGAATTTTTTATACTCAAGGATTTTATCAATCAATTCTTTCCTCGGATCAATCTCATTGCCCTGGTCATCCAACTCTTTTCTGGGAAGCAACATTTTTGCTTTAATCCTGATGAGGGTTGATATGAAAAGAATGAACTCACTGCTCAATTCAATATTGTCCTCCTCAGACTTTTTGATAAAAGCCAGGAAATCATCAATGATGCTGGTGATGGGAATATTATAAATATCAAGTTCATCTCTTTCAATGAAGAAGAGCAGAAGGTCGAACGGACCCTCAAACTGGGGCAATCTGATCTGGTAAGAGGCAGTGTTCAAAACAAATGATTTGAAGTGGGTAAGGCGACAAATATAGGAAATTGATGCAAAAGAATGAAGATGGGTAGGCAATTTTAACGACCTTCGCGGTCCAAAATTCGTTCAACGTGAAATGGATCCTGTTCATCATTCTCTGCCTCACTTGGGGAAGTTCCTTCATCATCATGAAAGGGGGAATGGAAATACTGAGTCCATACCAACTGGCTTCCATCAGGATTATCTCAGCAGGCCTGGTCATGCTTCCATGGATAAGATCCGCCTATAAGTCTGTTCCCAAAAAAGCGGTGCCAGCCCTGATTCTTTCAGGATTCCTGGGAACACTATTTCCTGCCTACCTGTTTTGTATTGCCCAAACCAAAATAGACAGTTCGATTGCCGGTATACTGAATGCCCTGACCCCGATTTTTACCCTGGCCATCGGCATGTTGTTCTTCAACTTAAGGGTAGGCTGGATCAAATGGGTAGGGATGTTGCTGGGGTTTGCGGGAATGCTGGTCCTTGTTTTGGGTGCATCCAGGCAGATCAACATGCAATACATCGGCTATACCTTTTTTGTGATTCTTGCCACTATCTGCTATGGCCTGAATGTAAACGTTGTGAACCAGTACCTTAAAGACGTTGCACCCTTGCATATAGCAACCATTGCCTTTACGGCATTGATCATCCCTAACCTGATCATCCTGGCCTCCACAGGCTATTTCACTGATCCCAACCTTCTCAATGGACTTTTTACAAAAGGAACAATTGCCGGAGCGAGTTTGGGGATCATCAGCACCTGCCTGGCATCCGTCATTTTCTATACCCTGATGAAAAAAGCGGGACCAGTTTTTGCATCCATGGTGACCTATGGAATTCCATTGGTGGCCATAGGATGGGGATTTGTAGCGGGAGAAAGCATCACAGCCATACAAATCATGGGAATGGTGGTGATACTTGCAGGAGTGAGACTGGCCAACAAATAGGCTTATACACTCATGATTTCCTTTTCCTTTGCAGCAAGGTGCTTTTCAATGAGTGCAATGAATTTATTGGTCATTTCCTGGATTTCCTTTTCGGCATCAGTGGCAATATCTTCACTCAATCCGTTCTTCTGCATTTTTTTCACTTGTTCAATGGCATCCCTTCTGATGTTGCGGATGGCAACTTTAGACTGTTCTCCTTCATTCTGAACCCTTTTTACAATTGCTTTCCTGCGTTCCTCAGTCATGGGTGGAAGAAAAATCCGGATGATGCTGCCATCATTTTGTGGAGTCACACCCAGATTAGCAGCAATGATAGAACGTTCGATCAGTTGCAACATGTTCTTCTCCCAAGGCTGTATGGTAAGCGTTCTGGCATCAGCAACAGAAATATTGGCCACCTGGGCAATACCGGTTGGAGACCCATAATAATCGACTGTAAGGCCATCAAACATCTGAGGATTTGCCCTACCGGCACGTATTTTGGTGAGCTCTGATTCAAGATGTGAAATTGCTTTTTCCATCGTGGCAGTGGCATCCAACATGTGCAATTCAAGTTCTTCAGACATAAAATGAAATTTTGTCTGCAAATCTACTGAATGAAAATAAAATGAGGAATATAAAACTGAGGCTAATTGTTCAGTTCTGGGGTAGAAGGAATGTTTTTAAGGATAATGGTTGGCTCATTGTCTCTTGCAGATGGAGAAGTGCTGAATTTCTTTACAGTTTTAGACGAAGGCATGGACATGAATGTACAATAGCCAGATATTGCTGTGCCTATGAGGAAAAGACCAGCGATGACAAAATTGATGCCCATGGATTGGATGAGGATGGAAAAAGCAATGTATCCCATCGCCATGAGCCCCAGCAACCCTGTAATCTGCATATGAGATAGCCCTCTTTTCATCAACAGGTGATGGATGTGATTTACATCAGGATCAAATGGTGAGCGACCTTGATATACCCTTAAAACAGTCACCCTTAGGGTATCCATCAGTGGAACGAATAAAGCAGCAAAACCAATGGCAGGAGCGGCAGAAAATTGCAAGACAGTTCCGGACAAACTTGCCGTATTGATAAACCTAATCACCAAAACTGCATTAACCAAACCCAGTAGTAAAGAACCGGTATCCCCCATGAAAACCTTTGCAGGAGAATAATTGTAAAGCAGAAATGCAAGCAGACTTGCTGCCATTGAAAAGGCAAGAATTGCATATGCAAAATCATTTTCTATGGCAAATACCACGCCAAAAAAAAGTGTAGAAACCAGCCCCAATGTTCCTGCTAAGCCATCAACCCCATCAATGAGGTTGAATGCATTCATCACCACCAGGATGGTTGTATAGGAAAAAAGCATAGAAAATACAGGATTCAACGCGGTAAGACCCAGAAAGCCATGCAAGGATGTCAATTGAAAATGGCCTGGATAAACCAACAAGAAAGCTGCAATCAACTGCCCTGCAAATTTTTTCATGGGAGAAATCAAAAGAATATCATCCTTCAATCCAAGAAAAAAGATGATGACAGCAGCACCAAGAAAATATTGAAGACCAGGAGTTTCTGGGAAGGAAACCAATGTAGAAACCGACAACATCATTGCAGCAAAAATTCCTACTCCTCCCAATGAAGGAATGGGAATGAAATGTATTTTTCTCTCATCAGGGAGATCAAATAACTTCTTGGCATCCGCAATCTTGATGACCACAGGTATAGAAGTAAAAGCCACAATAAATGAAACAAGAGAGGCCAAAAGAACTAAACCCATTGATGGTATTTTTGGTATTTATCATGAATGGGTTTCTCGTAAAGATATTGGGATACTATAATCCATTCGAAGTTAGACAATTATAAACGGAAAACAGGTTGCAAGATTGTGTTTGAAAATGATTTTTAATAAATAAATCATACAAATATCGTAGATTTCCCAAATGCATTAGTTTTGCCAAAATACTCAATACAATGGCTTCATTGCAGGAAAACGCCTCCCAAATCAGAAGAGATATTGTGCGCATGGTTCACGGGGTCCAAAGTGGACATCCAGGCGGGTCATTGGGTTGTGCAGATTTATTGACTGCATTGTATTTCAAGGTCATGAAACATGATCCGGCATTCAAGATGGACGGGGTCGGCGAAGATCTTTTTTTCCTTTCTAACGGACATATTTCTCCTTTGCTTTATTCATGCCTTGCCCGCACTGGCTATTTTCCTGTCAGTGAACTGGGCAGTTTCAGAAAATTAAATACAAGGCTCCAGGGGCATCCCACGACCCATGAACACCTTCCAGGCATCAGGATTGCATCCGGATCACTGGGACAAGGACTCAGCGTGGGCATTGGCGCGGCCCTTGCCAAAAAGCTCAATGGCGATGACAGGCTCGTTTACACCTTGCATGGAGATGGTGAGTTACAGGAAGGTCAGATTTGGGAAGCCGTAATGTTTGCTGCACACAACAAGGTAGATAACCTGATTGCCACCATTGATTGGAACGGACAACAAATCGATGGTCCAACTGATCAAGTCATGTCTTTGGGAAATATCAAAGAAAAATTTGATGTTTTTGGATGGACGACCCTTGACATGCATGGCAATGATATGGACGATGTTGTCAAGGTACTTGAAGAAGCCAAATCATTGACAGGCAAGGGAAAACCCGTTGCCATCATGATGCATACCCTCATGGGGAAAGGTGTTGATTTTATGGAAAATGACCATGGCTGGCATGGTATCGCGCCCAATGATGATCAGCTGGCGAAAGCCCTGGCCCAACTTCCAGAAACAATGGGAGATTATTGATCTCAACCCCTCAGGTCAACCACAGCCAACGCGGCCTTTCTTGCTGGCATCCATGAGGCCAGGACCCCGATCAACAGAACGGTTGATGCAACCAGTAAGAAATCTGTCATGACCAATTTTACAGGATAATAGTCGATCAAAAAAGTTGCCCCTTCCAGCGGAACCAACTTGAATCTGGTCTGTAAAAAATAGAGCAGCAATGCGATGGACATTCCACCCGCCATACCGATAAAAGACAGCAACATGCCCTCTGCCAAAAATATTTTTTGTAGCAACCCCTGGTCAGCACCCATAGCCTTCAATACCTGAATATCCTTTTTCTTTTCCAGGACCAGCATGCTCAATGCCCCAACCATGTTAAAGGCAGCAACAATGAGGATCAATGAGAAGATACCATAAATCGCAAGCTTCTCAAGGCGAATGGTGGTATACAACATCCTGTTCTGCTCAAACCTGTTTTCAATCCTATATCCCTTTCCCAACAGCGATTTTATGGCTGATGAAACAATTTCAGTATTCACCCTGCCATCCAGCTTTATTTCTACTGCACTACATTCGTTTTCACTCAATCCTGTGTATGATTTTACAAAATCAAGATTGGTGATGACATATTTGTTGTCAAACTCAGTTTGAATCGCAAAACTACCCTGGGGATATCCCATGGCGAGGCCAAGGGCTGCTGAAGGATCAGCCGAAGGCATGTTTTTCTTGGGCAAATAAATGGATACCGGATAGATGCTCCTGTCAGATGCCAGACCCAACATCTGCTCAACACCAACCCCCAACACAAGGCCAGGTTTTTGGGCATCCCCTGTGTTGAATACGCCCCTGTACATACTGCCGGGTAATCCTGACACCGTTGGATATTGGTTGTCTACGCCTTTGATATTCACGACTGTTTGTAAAGGTCCATTTTGCAACAAGGCCCTTTCTTCTGCTACCAGGGAGATGGAACCAATACCAGCTGTTCCTCTGATCTGGTTCAACTGTTGCTGTGTGAGCCGAATGGTTTTTCCCTTCTCTGGGCCAATCCTAAGTTCTGGATAAAAAGAGGAATAGAGTGATTTGACCAGCGATTCAAACCCATTGAAGGCACTGAGGATAATGATGAGGGCGGCTGTACCAAACATAATAGCAACCACACTCACCCAGGAGATGATGTTGATTGCATTGGTTGATTTTTTGGCCCTGAAATATCGCCATGAAAATTTCAGGATCATCGAAAGGTTCATTTGTTGCGTTCTTCGTTGATCTTTTTGAAGATTTCCTCCATCTTGAACACATGATCCAGCGTATCATCCTTGAAAAACTTCAATTCAGGCACCCTTCTCAATTGCTGCTTGACCCTTTCACCCAATACCCTTCTCAGCTCTCCTTTGCGATCTTCAATTTTTGCAAGCACGGCTTCAGGATCTTTTACCTGAAACAGACTCAGGTAAAACCTGGCCTCCAGCAAGTCTGGCGTAACCTTAACACCAGCGATGGATACCATTCCACCATTGATCATGTTCAGGCCCATCCGGAGAAAAATATCGTTCATTTCCTCCTGAATCACGCCGGCCACCTGTTTCTGTCTTTTGCTTTCCTCCATAACTGATCACTTGATGGCTGTAAAATTAGTTACTTTTGGTGCTAATTCTGAAAAAACGTAGAGAACGCAAATGAAAAGCCTCCGAATCATCTTTTCCTACATAAAAAAGTATCCAAAACTTGTGATTGGATATTTTTCACTCAACATACTATCAGCCCTGTTCTCCCTGATTTCACTGGCCATGCTGGCACCCTTCCTGACGCTGATTTTTGGATTGCAGGGAAATGGTGGAATGCAAACCTCAAGATTCAAGCTTGGCAACCTTTCAGATCTTCTGTATGAACAGCTGGCCATATTAACGGCATCAGACCAGGGAAAAATCAAGGCATTGGGGATTATTTGTATTGTTCTGGTAACAGCCATCATGCTTAAAAACCTGTTCCTCTATTTTTCGCTGTACCTATTAACACCCATCAGAAACAGCATCATCAACGACATGCGAACAGATATGTTCAGCAAAATCCTTGATCTGCCTGTTGGCTTTTTCAATGAGCAAAGAAAAGGAGACATCATGAGCCGTCTCACCAACGATCTCCAGGATGTTGAATTTTCCACCATCAGTTTTCTGGAAAGCTTTTTCAGGGAACCTATCCTGATTGCTTTTTACCTGTTTGCCATGGTACGCCTCAGTCCTGAACTTTCTATCTTCCTCTTGCTTTTCTTGCCCATCGCAGGACTGGTGATTGGAAGGATTGGTAGGTCACTTAAAAAAGTATCCACAGGTGTGCAGGAAAAACTGGGAGAGATCCTCAGCACCATAGAAGAGACCCTTGGAGGCATCAGGGTAGTAAAGGCTTTCAATGCAGAAGGCCAACAGCTGAGGCGATTCAAGAAAGAAAACCATGACCTGTTTGAAATCAAGAACAGGGCCATTCGCAGAAGGGACCTTGCCTCGCCTGTGTCAGAAACATTGGGTATCATCGCTGTTTCCTGTGTTTTGTATTATGGTGGAACCTTGGTTTTGAACCATGATTTTTCACTCAACGGTCCAGATTTTCTTACGTTCATCGCCATCTTTACCCAAATCATCAACCCCCTGAAATCCTTCAGCATAGCGTCCTATAACATTCAAAAAGGAGCGGCCAGCATAGAACGGATTCAAAAGCTGATCATGGAAGAGCAGGCTGTAATGGAGGACCCGAATCCTTTGCCCATCGAAGGTTTCAATGAAACAATCGAACTCAGGGATGTTGTTTTTGCCTATCCCGACAAGAGCATTTTAAACAAAATCAACCTGACCATCAAGAAAGGCCAGACCATCGCACTTGTTGGATCCTCGGGGGCAGGAAAATCCACTTTGGCCGATCTCATCCCCCGCTTTCATGATGCCACATCCGGGGAAGTGCTGATTGATGGCATCAACATCAAGAAATACAAGATCAAAGATCTCCGTAACCTCATGGGCATTGTAACCCAAGAGCCCATTCTCTTTAATGATACGATCAGGGCCAATATTTCACTCGGCAATGAAAAAGCGACTATCGATCAAATAACAGATGCCGCCAAAATTGCCAACGCACACCTTTTCATAGAAAATAAAGAAGAAGGTTATGCCAGTCTGGTAGGCGACCGGGGTTCAAAATTAAGTGGAGGAGAAAGACAAAGGCTCACCATTGCAAGGGCAGTACTGAAAAATCCACCAATCTTAATCCTGGATGAAGCAACATCATCATTGGATACCGAGAGCGAAAAATGGGTTCAGGACGCCATCAATAATTTGATGAAAGACCGCACCAGCATTATCATTGCACACAGGCTTTCTACGATTAGGCATGCAGATGAAATCATTGTATTGCACGAAGGGATGATTGCCGAAAGAGGCAAACACGATGAACTGATCCAATCCAGGGGAATCTACAGCAAACTGGTGACCATGCAAGAGATGCGTTAATCAGTATAATTTACTGATTGAATGAAGCTCCTGGCTTGTTCATGTTGGTCTTGGCCTCCATGCTGAGGGTTGCATGAGGAACTGCTCTTAACCTGGCCCTGTCGATCAACTTTCCAGTAACCCTGCAAATGCCATAGGTTTTGTTCTCAATCCTCATCATTGCTTTTTCAAGCTTCTCGATGAAGTCGATCTGCCTGCTGGCCATCTGGCTGAGCTGCTCACGTTCCATGCTTAGGCTTCCATCTTCCATGGTCATGTAACGGTTGTCTGAATCACCGCCACTCATGGAATCCTTTCTGGTGATCAAACCGTTCAGGTAATTGAGTTCTTGCTTTGCGGCATTGAGCTTGTTTTGAACCAGCTCGCGGAATTCAGAAAGTTCAGCATCTGAGTAACGCTGTGTGGGTGCCATCGGAGCAACCACTTCTTTTGCATCAAGCACAGATTTGGTAAACTCTGGCTCGTATTTTCGGGAAGATTTCGAATTGATTTTGGGCATGGCAACTGTCTTCGTTTCCTTTTTTGCCTCTTTAGCCCTGAGTGCCTTGCGTATTTCGGCAGGACTGGCTGGTGCTTTGCTTGTTTCCGCAAACCTTACTTCAGGAGAAATAGTAGGAACTTTTTTTCCAGAGGCTTTTGCTGCAGGTTTAGCAGGAGCTGCCTTCGCAGGAGCCGCCTTGGCAGGAGCTGCTTTTGCAGGTACTGCCTTGGCTGGAGCTGCTTTCGCAGGAGCTGCCTTCGCAGGAGCTGCTTTTGTAGGAGCTGCCTTCGCAGGGGCCGCCTTGGCCGGAGCAGCTTTTGCAGGAGCTGCTTTGGCTGGAACAGATTTTTTAGGGGCCACCTTGGCCGGAGCTGCTTTTGCAGGTGCTACCTTGGCTGGAACAGATTTTTTAGGTGCCGCCTTGGCTGGAGCTGCTTTTGCAGGAGCAGCCTTGGCTGGAACAGATTTTTTAGGTGCCGCCTTGGCTGGAGCTGCTTTTGCAGGAGTAGCCTTGGCTGGAACAGATTTTTTAGGGGCCGCCTTGGCTGGAGCTGCTTTTGCAGGAGCAGCTTTGGCTGGAACAGATTTTTTAGGGGCCGCCTTGGCTGGAGCCACCTTTGAAGCAGCGGCCTTGGCTGGAACAGATTTTTTAGGGGCTGGAGCAGCAACCTTCTTAACAGGAGCCTTGGATGGGGCTGATTTTTTTGCCGGTGCTGGTTTCTGAACTGGTTTTGCAGCTTTCTTTGGTGCTGGTTTCTTTGTTGCCATAGTACTTACCCTTTTTTTATAACATTGATCTTCAGCGTTTTACCATTAATCTCGGTATCAAGCCCTTCAGATAATCCCTTTGTAAGCAAGACATGGTCAGCCAAAATTTCCGCGCAAATATATGAATTAAATTGTGTAAAAGCATCGTCCAGCCCCGGATCAGACTGAATTTCAACATTTATTCTATCTGTCAACTCCAGATCAAGGTCCTTTCTGATCTTTTGAACCCTGTTCACCAGCTCTCTTGCATTCCCCTCCTGCTCAAGGGCAGGGCTCACCACTACATCCAGTGCCACTGTCAGGGCATTTCTGGAGGCCACCATCCAACCCTCAACATCTTCACTTTGGATATCTACCTCGTCTTTCAGGAGTTGAATAGATTCCCCCTCTACCAAGAGCGCAAATACCCCTGTTGATTCAAGTTCCCTGATCTCCTCTTGAGACATGGCAGCGATGGCTGCAGCAGCAAGCTTCATTTTTCCACCCAACCGCTTGCCCAAGATCACAAAATTGGCTTTTATTTTCTTGCGTATAAAATCATTATCCGCAGGCAGGTATTCCATTTCTTTGACATTCACCTCGGCCAAGATCAGGTCTTCAACCTTTAACAGTTGAACTTTCATGGCTTCGTTATTGACAGGGATGAGCATTTTCTGAAGTGGCTGACGGACCCGGATATTTACTTTTTTTCTGATGGACAGTACTAGAGAGGAGATTTCCTTTGCCATGCCCATCCTCTCTTCCAGTTCAATATCAATCCAGGCTTCATTGGCCACAGGAAAATCAGCATGGTGAACAGAGTTAAAAGGCTCTTTGCCCGTTACGGCATTCAGGTTCCTGTAAATGGAATCAGTGAAAAACGGCGAAATTGGCGCAGCCAATTTCGCAACAGTCACTAAACAATGATAGAGTGTTTGATATGCACTGATTTTATCCGTTCCATATTCCCCCTTCCAGAACCGCCTCCTGGAAAGCCTTACATACCAGTTGCTGAGCAACTCATCCACAAATTCATCAATGGCCCTTCCAGCCAGGGTTGGCTCATAATCCTCCATGTACTGAGTAACCTGTTTGATAAGGCTTTGCAGGCTGGACAAAATCCAACGGTCGATTTCAGGCCTTTCATGGAAAGGAACATCTGCTTCACCATAATTGAACCCATCAACATTTGAATAGAGGGAGAAGAATTGATAGGTATTGTATAAAGTACCGAAGAACTTTCGCTGTACTTCCTTGATGCCTTCGATATCAAACTTGAGGTTATCCCAAGGAGAGGCATTGGTGATCAGATACCAGCGGGTGGCATCAGCACCATAGGTTTCAATGGTACTGAAAGGATCAACAACATTGCCCAAGCGTTTGCTCATCTTGTTGCCATTTTTGTCCAAGACCAGTCCATTGGAAACAACTGTCTTGTAGGCAACACTGTCAAACAAAAGAGCGCCCAGTGCATGCAAGGTGTAAAACCATCCACGGGTCTGGTCTACCCCTTCAGCAATAAAATCAGCAGGAAATGCATGGCCGCTTTCCACCAAATCACGGTTTTCAAACGGATAATGCCATTGGGCATAAGGCATGGCCCCACTGTCAAACCAAACATCCACCAGATCCGGCACACGTTTCATGGGCTTGCCTGAATCACTCACCAGGATCACATCATCAACAAAAGGCTTGTGCAGGTCTGCCAATCCATTTTCGATGAATGATTTGTTTGTATCTCCACCGAGTACTGAAGCCGCTTTTTTGATTTCAGTATTCAGCTCTGCCACAGAACCAATGCATATTTGTTCAGCACCATCTTCAGTCCTCCAAATGGGCAGTGGTGTTCCCCAGAACCTGCTGCGGCTGAGGTTCCAGTCAACCATGTTTTCCAACCAGTTTCCGAACCTGCCCTCTCCGGTTGATTTGGGTTTCCACTGGATGGTCTTGTTGAGTTCTACCATGCGGTCCTTCAGCGCGGTCGTCTTGATGAACCATGCATCCAAAGGGTAATAAAGGATCGGCTTATCTGTTCTCCAACAATGGGGATAATTGTGTTCGTATTTTTCTACTTTGAATGCCTTACCATCTTTCTTGAGCTGTACGCAGATATCAATGTTGACATCTACATAGTTTTCTTCGTTCTTGTAATTCTTCACAAACCGATGACTGAATTCACCCAGGCCATCCACAAACTTTCCCTCGCGGTCAACAAGGGTGAGGATCCCCAAACCATATTTCTTTCCCACTTTGTAGTCATCTGCACCAAAAGCAGGCGCAGTATGCACTATACCGGTTCCATCTTCAGTAGTCACGAAATCGCCAACAACCACCCTGAAGGGGTCTGCACCAGGTGTGATCTCTTGTATGACGTTCAAAGTATTGGCTGCTGAAGGCATCAATTGTTGATAGTAAAGCCCTTCAAGGGATTTACCATTGATGGTGCCCAATACCCTCCAAGGAATCAATTTATCGCCTGTTTTGAAATCATCAAATGACAGGTCCCCGGCCTCTTCTTTGAAGTACTTGGGAAGCAAGGCTGATGCACAAACTACCGTCAAAGGTGCACCGGTATAGGGATTGAAACTCGATACCAATGAATATTCAATGGAAGGGCCAACAGTCAGGCCCAGGTTGGATGGCAAGGTCCATGGCGTGGTTGTCCAGGCCATAAAACAGACCGGACCGGCCCCTGTATTCATGCCCTTCAGTACTGAAAAAGCAGGATGATGCTCATTGGAACTGTCCGAAAGTTTGAAGAGCGCAACAGCAGAAGTGTCTTTTACGTCTTTGTATGTTCCAGGCTGGTTGAGTTCATGGGAACTCAGGCCGGTACCTGCAGCAGGAGAATAGGGTTGGATGCTGACGCTCTCGTACAAATAGCCCTTGTCATACAATCGCTTCAAACACCACCAAAGGGATTCGATATAATCATTTTCGAAGGTTACATAGGGATGCTGCAGATCAACCCAGTAGCCCATTTTGGTGGTAATCTCGTCCCACTTGTCCTTGTAGCGCAGCACTGCCTCACGGCATTTCTGGTTATAGGCTTCAACCGTGATGGTTTTACCGATATCCTCTTTGGTGATGCCTAATTCCTTTTCTACACCAAGCTCAACAGGAAGACCATGGGTATCCCATCCACCTTTTCTTTTCACCTGAAATCCCTTCATGGTCTTGTATCTGCATACAAGGTCTTTGAGTGTACGGGAAATAACATGGTGTATTCCCGGCATACCATTGGCACTGGGTGGCCCTTCGTAGAAAACAAAGGGTTTGGCCCCTTCCCTGTTGCGGATGCTTCCGCCAAATGCATCTTCCCGTTCCCAGTTTGCCAGGATTTCCTTCTCAAACGCGGGGAGGTTGAGTTGCTCGTATTCTTTATATGTCTTTCCCATACTTTTTCCTAAGGTGGCAAAGGTAGAAAAAAGTTTAAGGGTTTTACTTGAAATTCATGGTTCCATCGGCCTGGTAGGCAAAGCGAAAGGTGTAATAACGCTGGTTCTTTAATTTTTCAGCATCAGTGGCAGTTGCTGAAGGTGTTATACCCCCCTTGTAATAGTTAATGATTTCTACTTTGGCATACTTTCCTTTGGCAGTTTTGAACACCAATACCCTTCCAGGAATAGGAGTGATGAGCATGGAAACTGGATTGTACACGTACCATCCTTTGCTGCTGGCATTGGGCACTGCATACGAAACTGGTGCGTTGTCTTGTCTGAAAACCGAATCCTTGGGCACAGCCTTCAAATCATCAAATGTGCCGACATAAACAAAGGCACCGCCTACTCCGGGACCACTGTTGCCGCCATTGGTGATAATGGCTGTTCCTCTTACTCCTACATCCCACTTCACTGAATTGGAATCAGTGCTGGGCACTACAGCGTTTGATTCGAAACTGAAAAAAGTAAACTTACCAGCACCCACTGGCTGTCCATTGACAAGACCTACAATTGTATCTGCAGGAATTCCTGAAACTGTTTTTTCTGTCAATGTGGGCACCGCAACTGGAGCCTCATTTTTCTCACAAGCCTGAAAAACAACTAACGCTAACATTGCACTTCCGATGATCCATGAACTTCTCATTGCTTCTTGATTATTGAAAATTAAAAAATGAATTGAATGTCTATATAAGCCGTCCTTCCTGGATTTCCAGGGAGAAACTGAATGTCTTTGTAGTTGAACAGGTTGTCAACACCAGCCATAAATTTCCAATGGGTATTCACGGGAAACCCCATGCTTGTGTTGACCTGTAGATTCCCTTTTGCATATTCATCTGACCGGTTGATAAGCCCATTCCCATCCAGGTCGGAAGTTCCCCACCTGCTCCTGTAAATGAGTCGAATGGTAGAAAAATATCCCTTGGTATTTTCTGCATTGAACTTCAGGTTTGCCGAATGCCTGGACCGGTTGGGCAATCCTCCATAGTCTGAAAGGCTCATCCGATAGGCTTGTCCATTGGTCAAAGAGCGCTGAAAAACCTCTCCGTTTTTGATGGATTGCAGCACTTCCTTGTCTGCAGCATATAAGAATTGGTATCCTGCATTGAGCTGAATCCATTGGCCAATTTTTTGCTGGGCACCCAGCTCAATGCCTTGGGTGAGTGCACGATTGAGGTTGAAATAACTGTAGATCTGGCCACCGTTTTTCTTGAAAGCAATCACATCGGTAACAATCATGTTTTTCAGGTCATTCCTGAAAATGTTTGCAGTGAACTGTGATGATGCATTCATGGTATAAACAAGGCCTGCATTCAATCCGCCAGAAACCTCTGGTTTCAATGCAGACAAACTCCCAACAAGTGCAGTCGTCTGATCCAACAATTGAGCTGCAGAGAGCCTTTTTATTTCACCAACCGCCACTTCGGACCCAAACACAGAATACGCACCAGCAGCAAGGTTGGTGAAGTTCAGGTACAACTGCCTGAAATCAGGTGCCTTGAAACCGCGGCCGTAAGAGAGATTCAATTTCAGCTTTTCCGCAGCCTTGTACTGCAATGCAATTTTAGGACTCCAGACAGAGGCATAGGCCTGGTTGGCATCGAATCTCAAGCCGCCAATCATGGTGAGCTTGGCGGAAATTTTTTGTTCGTGTTGCGTAAAAAAATAAGCAATGGTATTCATCCTCAATGTTGACGCACTATCATATCGGTTTGAACGTACTGTTTCACGCACGATACCAGCACCGGCGGTGAAGGCAGCATTTGCAGTCATTTGCCAGTCCGTCTGGTTTTCAACCCTTGCAAACAATTGTTTGAACCTGTCATCATAGCCTCCCGTTGCATTTTTTACAGCCAGCTCCTGAACTGCATTGAACCCTGTAAGGTATCCCCGCAATGTTGATTTTATTTTCTGCTCCCTGTTGAACTGCAGGTATGGTGTAAAATTGTTTTCTTGATTTTTCTCAAACCCCTTTGAGGCAATGGTTGAGCCAAGGTTCTGCACGAAGATGGTATTGTCAATATGACTTGAATTGGCCCTGAAGGAAGCGCCGGCTTTCCAATGTTCACCAAGTTGTTGGTGTATGCTCAGGTTTTGCGTTGATCTCCTGAAAGGTTCAACTGTTTTTTGCACTGCATTGGGCTTCAGGCTGTACCCCTTGGATTGATTGTAATTCAATGAGGCAGCAATATCTGTCTTGTTGAACCTTCTCGAAAAATTAAGGTTCCCATCCACCGTATTGAACCTTCCATACCGCAGTCCAAGATCTGTCTTGTTTTGGCCTGCACGATCCGTGATGATGTTGATGACACCGCCCATGGCTTCAGAACCGTACAGGCTGGAAGAGGGTCCTTTGACAATTTCAATTTTCCTGATATTCTTGACGGTGACTTTTGAAAGGTCAAGCACTCCTGCTGTTCTGCCAATCAATGGTTCTCCATCAATGAGGATAAGCGTGTACTCAGATGAAAGTCCCTGTACCTGTATCCCTTTTCCAAAATTATCAATCACTTGGATGCCCGTTTGTTCAGCCAGGATATCGTTCAACCGAAGCGATCCGCTCTGGTAAAGGGTTTTGGAAGAAATCACAGCCACTGGTATAGCGACATTTCCCATGGACCTTGGCGTTCTTGTTGCGGTCACCACCACTTCATCAAGGCTTGTCCGGGACGAATCATTTCCCTGCTGAGCAAAGGCGGCAGTGGTCATCAACAAAAACAATGTTTGAAGGAGAATCCTCATGCAATTGGAATCAGGTGCGAAATTGATTCACTTGGTCCTGAGAATTATCATGAGATTGTCAGATGAGAAACTGTTCTTGAATTATGACAATTCAGTGACTAGGTTTGAACGAAGTCATGAAATTTGGGCTAAATCTTCAACAAAAACTATCGCTTGGAATAGGTTGTTTTGTTCAACATCTCACAGGGCTTGAGTCCTGTATGTTTTTTAAAGGCAGTAGAAAAATGTGAAATGGAGGAATAACCCAGTTGGGCAGAGACTTCGGAAACAGTGAAGCCTTTTTCATAGAGCAGGTACCTGGCATGTTCCATCCGCTGGTCCTGGTAAAAATCAAAAATGGTGGCCCCGAACATCACCTTGAATCCTTTTTTGAGATAGCATTCATTGATGGCAGCTTTTCTGCTCAACTCCCTTATTGTGATGGGATCACAGATATGCGCAAGCAGGATTTCCCTTGCTTTGATGATCTTCTCCCGTTCATCCTGGTGGGCAAGAAATTTACAGGCAGGAACCTCATCTTCCCTGATGGTACTCATTGACTCCAGTGTATAAAGCAAGAGTATTTGCGTTTGGGCATTGATGAAAATATTTTCAACGGCATCGGAGTACCGGTGATTGAGGATGGAAGAAAGGGTATGCCTGATTCTACCGGAAATTAAAATGGGTTTGCTAAAGGTATGATTGAACCGAAAATTAAGGATGGCGTCGGCTTCAGGATTGGTTCCCTCTGACTTGATGAGGTTGCTGAGGTGAAGTGGCTCAAACCTGAACTGAAGCAGATCCATCGTCCCGGTTTGTTCAACACATTGGGCATTTCGGTTCAATTTGCATTCCTCACAATTGGCATTGGACTCTTTGCAAAAGGTCTGGCCATTGACACAGAACCTGAGTTCGAGATAACGGTTTTCAATCACCTCGTCATAGTGATATACCAGCGTTCCATGATCATCCACCCCAAGGGATGCGACCTGTGGATGGCGCGTTAGGGCATATTGCCAGGAGCCTGGGATCTTCTTTTCTCTTGAAAACAATACAGGAAGGCCTTCAAAATGATTCCATTCTGACATCATCCTTAGCGGTATGGTGAGATTCTCTGGCATGAAAGGGCAAAGATAGGCCTTCTGACTGACCCTGAGGCCAGTGGTTTGTCAAAAAACGGTAATGAATATGTGGAAATCATCTTAAAAAAGAAAGGCTGTTTTACGGCTAAAAATGAGGTGAGCCCCCTGAATTTCAGTAGATTTGTAGACCGGGGTATCAAAATACAAAACCAGAGGTAGAAGTTAACTATGAGCATGGAAATTGATGAAAATTTAGAACAACCCAACAACAGTTATGGTGCAGACAGCATTCAGGTGCTGGAAGGTCTAGAGGCGGTTAGAAAAAGACCAGCCATGTATATTGGTGATATTGGCGTAAAAGGTCTTCACCACCTTGTATATGAGGTAGTTGACAACTCGATTGATGAAGCATTGGCAGGCCATTGCGACAATATCATTGTAAATATTCACGAGGACAACTCCATTTCAGTGGAGGACAATGGTAGGGGAATTCCAACGGGAATGCACCACAAAGAACAACGCAGTGCCCTTGAAGTGGTCATGACCGTACTGCATGCGGGTGGTAAATTTGACAAGAACACCTATAAGGTTTCAGGAGGATTGCATGGTGTGGGTGTGAGTTGCGTAAACGCACTGAGCACCACTTTGCAGGTAACGGTTAACCGTGATGGGAAGACCTTCGAACAAGAATACGAGCGCGGTGTTCCCAAATATGCCGTACGGGAAATTGGAAGCAGTTCAACCACTGGTACCAAGGTCCATTTTTGGCCCGATACCACCATTTTTACGGCCAACGTTTACAACAAGGATATCCTGGAAGGAAGGCTGCGTGAATTGTCTTACCTGAACAAAAGGATCCGCATCACATTGAATGACCTCCGTGAACTGGATGAGGCTGGAAATCATTACCAGCAGGTGTTTTACAGTGAAGGTGGAATCATTGAGTTTGTTGAGATGCTGGATAAAAATGGAAAGCGCAGCGCGCTCATCCCGAACATCATCTACATGGAAGGGCATGATGCAGAATCGAATGTAGCGGTCGAAGTGGCCATCAATTACAACGATTCCTACAACGAACATATTTTCTCTTACGTCAACAACATCAATACCATAGAAGGCGGTACCCATGTGGCTGGCTTCAGGAGAGCCATCACAAGGGTATTTCAGCAATATGGTAAGAAATTGGGGCTTTTCGAAAAGTCAAAAGTGGAAGTGGAGGGTGATGATTTCAGGGAAGGTCTTTCTGCCATCATCTCTGTGAAAGTTCCTGAGCCACAGTTTGAAGGCCAGACAAAAACCAAACTCGGCAATTCTGAAGTGATCGGTATCGTTGACGTAACTGTTTCACGCACACTTGAAGCATACCTGGAAGAAAATCCAAGGGATGCCAAAAATATCATCAGCAAGGTCATTTTGGCTGCACAAGCCAGGGCTGCTGCCAGAAAAGCCAGAGAACTGGTCCAAAGGAAAACCGTTTTGTCCGGAGGCGGGCTTCCAGGAAAACTCTCTGACTGCTCTGAGCGTGACCCAACAAAAAGTGAATTGTTCCTTGTTGAGGGTGACTCAGCAGGAGGAACCGCCAAACAAGGCCGCGACAGAAACTTTCAGGCCATTCTGCCGCTCAGGGGAAAGATCCTCAACGTTGAAAAGGCGATGGAGCACAGGATCTACGACAATGAGGAGATCAGGAACATGTTCACTGCCCTTGGCGTAAAAATTGGTACCGCTGAAGATCCAAAAGCGCTTGATCTTTCCAAACTCCGTTACCACAAGCTCATCATCATGACCGATGCCGATGTGGATGGTAGCCATATCGCAACACTTATCCTAAAGAAGACAGTGTAAATGTGCAGCGATACAAGGGTCTCGGAGAAATGAATGCAAGCCAGCTTTGGGATACCACCATGAATCCGGGTTCCAGAACACTCAAGAGGGTAAGCATTGAAAGTGCAGCAGAGGCCGACAGGGTATTTAGCATGCTCATGGGAGACGAAGTAGGACCCAGAAGGGAATTCATTGAATCACACGCGAAATACGCAAAACTAGATATTTAATCATCTTTACTAACAATTAAAACAATCAACATGGCAAACGAAAACATGCTCACGGCCTACAATGTCAAAACAAAAGAAAAAAATGTTCCTATGCAAGATGCAGTAGTCAGCAAGACTGCAAAAGGTGGATACATTGCCAAAGGACATGATGGCAAGGGCAACAAACTTACTGCGCTGCTTGGTGAAGCAAAAGCACTTGCTGCCATCAAAGCTGGAACAGCAAAACAGGATTGGTAGTATTCAACTGCACATATTCTTCAAGACAGGCCCCTGGCCTGTCTTTTTTATTTGGTCTTGTATTGGTTTTTTTGCAGCCATCCCCTCACTTTTTCCCTGTGGTCTCCTTGCAAAATGATTTCTCCATCCTTGGCAGATCCACCTGTACCGCACTGGTTTTTCAACTGCTTCCCCAAAGTAGACATGTCTTCTTCAGTACCGACAAATCCGGTAATCAGGGTAACCGTTTTCCCTGCACGGTGTTTGGTTTCAAGGGTAATTCTTAACAGCTGTTGTTGCGGAGGCAAGGTTTGAACCGGTACCTCATCATCATCCATCTTAAAATCCGGATTGGTGCTGTACACCATAAAAGATCCATTGTCCTTTTTCTTGCTCATGTTCTTGCATTTAATGGCCAAAACTGAATGGGAGGCTTTATTCTTGCTTTTAAGCATTGATGCCCATTCATATCCTGGATGAAGATAAAATGAAATGAAGTAATTTTACAGGATGGAAAATAAAAAATGTATCCTCGTGATCATGGACGGTTGGGGCCATGGTGCGGTTGAAAATAGTGATGTTATCAAACATGCCCATGTACCATTTGTATCCTCCCTATATGCCCAGTATCCGAACGCTACACTGGTTACCTGTGGCGAGCCAGTGGGTTTGCCAGATGGACAAATGGGGAACAGTGAGGTTGGACACCTGAACCTGGGAGCAGGAAGAATTGTTTACCAGGAATTGCAGAGGATCAATGTGGCCATTCGAACAGGTGAATTTCAACAGAATCCAACCTTGCTGAATGCCATACATTATGCCAAAAAGAACAACAAAAAATTACACCTTATAGGGCTGGTCAGTGATGGGGGCGTTCATTCACACACCTCACACCTGAGGGCTATCACAGACCTTTGCAAGGCCGAAGGATTGTCTTCTGTATACATCCATGCCTTTACTGATGGCCGCGACACCGACCCCAAGAGTGGTCTTGGTTTTGTTGCAGCCCTGGAAGCGCACTTAAAAGGTTCGGCAGGTAAAATAGCATCGGTCATTGGAAGGTATTATGCCATGGACCGTGACAAGCGCTGGGAAAGGGTTAAGCTTGCCTATGATGCCATGGTCAACGGAATTGGCTCCATGGCAAACTCCGCAACAGATGCCATTCAATCTGCCTATGCGGAAAATACCACAGATGAGTTCATCAAGCCCATCATCATCACTGGTGAAGACAACAAACCCCTTGCCACCATTGCAGCAGATGACGCAGTGATATGCTTCAATTTCAGGACTGACAGGTGCCGTGAGATTACAGAGGTACTGACCCAAAAAGACTTCCCTGAATTGGGCATGCACAAACTCACACTGGAGTATACGACCATGACCGAGTATGACAGCACGTTCAACAACGTGGATGTCATTTTCAGGAATGATAACCTTACCCATACCCTTGGGGAAGTATTGGCATCTCATGGCAAGACCCAGATCAGGATAGCCGAGACAGAAAAATATCCCCATGTCACTTTCTTTTTCAGTGGTGGCAGGGAGCTCCCATTTGAAGGGGAAACAAGAATCATGGCAGCCTCTCCAAAAGTTGCCACCTATGACCTTCAGCCCGAAATGAGTGCGCATGAATTGACTGATAAAATTGTCCCCGAGATAAAAGCGAAGACCGCCGACTTCATCTGCCTCAACTATGCGAATGCAGACATGGTTGGTCATACTGGCGTTTGGGAAGCGGCTGTCAAGGCTGTAGAAACAGTAGATGCCTGTGTGAAAAAGGTGGTGGAAGCTGCTATTGAAAACGATTACACCGTATTCCTCACAGCAGACCATGGCAATGCAGACTTCATGAAAAATGAGGATGGAAGCCCCAACACTGCCCATACGCTGAACCCTGTTCCACTTTTTATCATTGACAAACATTGGAAAGGAACTGTAAAGCCTGGCAAACTCGGCGATATTGCTCCCACCATTCTTCATTTCATGGGCTTGCCCATTCCAGCAGAAATGACCGGAGATGTATTGGTAGACCAATGACGAATCTTAACAAATTGGGTAGCCGGTTGTTACCAAAAATGAGCATCATGAAAGTTTTCTATGCTGCCAAACTGGTGATGCTGACATTTTGTATGCTCTCTACAACACAGGCCCAGCAATCAAAAGATAGCATCCTTGAAAAGGAGCTGAGTGAAATTGTTGTTTCTGGAAACAAATTCGCAGAGAAGAAAAAAAACATTGTCCAGAAAATAGACATCATTTCTTCCTCTTATATCAAAAAGGCCAATGCACAAAACATGGGCGACCTCTTGATGTCTACAGGCAATGTCTTTGTTCAGAAAAGCCAGCAAGGAGGAAGCAGCCCAGTCATCAGGGGTTTCGAAGCCAGTCGTGTTTTATTTGTTGTTGATGGGGTACGCATGAACAACCTTATTTACAGGTCTGGACATTTGCAAAATATCATTACTGTTGATCAAAACATCCTGGAAAGTGTAGAACTACTGCAAGGTCCTTCGTCAACTTTGTTTGGCAGTGATGCTCTGGGCGGTGCCGTTCACATGATCAGCAAACAACCTGTTTTATCCAAAGAGAAAAACAAAACAAAAGTTGTCTCCAATGTCTTCAGCCGCTTTTCATCTGCAAATGCAGAAAAAACAGTCCATGCTGATCTGAGCGTTGGGTGGGGAAAAATCGGACTGTTGACCAGTATTACCCAGAGCAATTTTGGTGATTCAAAGATCGGAAAGAGAGACATGAAGGGATTCGAGGGATTTGGCACCAGGCCTTATTATATCCAACCCTTCAATGGCATCATTGGTGACACCATCATCAAAAACAACAATGATCGCATACAACGGTTTTCCGGATATACTCAAACTGACCTTACGCAAAAATTCTTGTACAAGCCCAATGCCAATATTTCCCACGGATTGAACATCCAATATTCAAACAGTTCAGATGTGCCGAGGTATGATCGCCTTCAAGATAGCAGGGATGGGCTGTTGCGATTTGCATCCTGGTATTACGGCCCACAAAAAAGATCCCTGTTCGCCTATACTTTTTCTGCCAACAACAGCAAGGGTTTTTTCAATGAATACAATGCAACACTGAGTTATCAATCAATTGAAGAAAGCAGGATAACAAGGGAGTACAAACGGTATGACCGCTTTGACAAAAGGATTGAAAATGTGGGTGTTGGCGGACTCACCATCGATGCGAGAAAAAAATTAAAGCAAGACGAAATCACTGCTGGTATTGACCTGCAACTGAATGATCTGCGTTCTACCGCAAGCAGAACGAATTTATTGACGAATGCGATCCTACCACTAGACAGCAGGTATCCCGACGGCAAAAACAGGATGAACAATTTCGCTGTTTACACCCAACACATACACAAGTTCAAGAAACAAAAATGGATCTTGAATGAGGGCTTGCGCATTCAATACATTACACTGAAATCGAATATCATCAACAATTCATTTTTCGCTTTACCTGTAACCAATATTGCACAAAAAAACATGGCCATCACCGGAAACATAGGACTGGTCTATATGCCATCAACGCGCACAAGAATAAAATTTGGGTACGCCTCTGGCTTCAGGGCACCCAATATAGATGACCTTGCCAAAATATTTGAGTCAAGCACAGTAGCCAAGCAAGTGGTTGTACCCAATGCAGACCTGAAACCTGAATTCACCCATGGTTTTGATGCTGAGCTGGTAAAGGGCCTGGGGAAAGCATTTGAATTTGAGGTTGGCGCATTTTATACTGATTTTACCAATGCCATCATCAAGGCACCATTCAGGTTGAATGGAAAGGATTCTATCAATTACAATGGTGTTCAATCGCAGGTGCTGGCCAGCCAAAATGTAAACCGAGCCTATATACTTGGGGGCAACATACGGCTTTCTGTAAAAGCGGGGAAAAACTGGAAGTTCAATTCAACGGTTAATTTCACAAAGGGCAGGTTCATGACCGATGCTAGCAAAGCCAGCCTGGTCTATCAATTGCAGTCCAATGGAACCTATGTGCTGGTTCAATCCAAAGTGAGCACCAAGCCCCTTGATCATATCCCACCTGCATTTGGAAACATGAGTATTGGATATGACAACCAGAAGCTGTATGCAACATTGAGCCTGCTGTTCAACGGTTGGAAAAAACTTGACCAATACAATGCTGATGGCGAAGACAATGCCCAGTACGCGACTGCTAAAGGAACACCCTCATGGCAAACCATTAACTTAAAAACAGGTCTGCAGGTAAACCAAAGACTGGGTATCCATGCAGGAATAGAAAACATCCTTGATCTCAATTACCGGTATTTTGCCTCTGGCTTTTCAGCACCAGGCAGGAATTGGATCATCAGCCTAAGACTGGGCCTGTAAATCAATGGATTAGCATTATCAACAAAAGAATCCCCCAAAGCAGCACCTCTTGATATAAAATTATCTTAATTTCAGAGAACAATTTTTGATTCTCATGACAGAAGAGGTGCTGCTTCAAGGTTGTCTGAAAAATGATGCTACTGCACAGCAAGAACTGTATCAACGCTACAGTCCTAAAATGCTTTCCGTATGCTATCGTTATGCTAAAAACCGAGAAGATGCCGAGGACATGTTGCAAGAGGGATTCATCAAGGTTTTCAGCCAGATCACCAAATTTGAAAAACGGGGATCGCTGGAAGGATGGATACTTCGCATCATTGTTCATACCTGCATCAACCACCTCAAAAAAAATAAGAAATTCAACGACAATGTTGACCTTGCTTATGCTGGAAATATGGTCATCAGAGAGGACTATATTCCAAGCATCATTCAGGCTAAACAGATAGTTGAGACCATCAGAACATTGCCTATCGGATACAGAACGGTTTTGAATCTCTATGCCATTGAAGGTTATTCCCACAAGGAAATCGGACAATTGCTGGACATTGAGGAAAGCACAAGCCGTTCACAATACACCAGGGCAAAAAGCATGTTGGAAGAAATCCTTTTGAACAAGAGAATCATCCAGCAACCCAAAGAAAAGAAAAAATGGTTTTCTCCCGTCAGGATCGTTTGACAGGAATAGACCAGCAGATACCGGTGAACATGAGACAAGAACCAACAGATGAACTTGAAGACCTGCTGAAGGAAAGATCAGACCAATACCTGCTCTATCCTTCTGACCGTATATGGAACAATATCCAAAAGGAATTGCATCCCAACAGGGTGCTCAGGTATGGATTGCTGGTTTTGTTTCTATTCCTCGGTACCACTACAGCCATTGTAGTCAACAAGGAAAAAGCTTCTTATGCAAGTTCTCCACTGGGTCAGGTTGCAGCCAGGTTTATTGAGAGGGATTTGATTGCGGAATCAACTGATCATTTCGACAAATCAAATGCCTCAGCTACAGCAAATAACAAATACAATACTTTTCCAATCAGTCATGATAACGATGGAATGTCCACTCTTGCTGAGCTGGCCTCAGCAGGACAAAAAGACCTGACCGTTGAACTGCCCAAGCAGTTGAAAAATATTGAACCCGTTTTGATGCCTGAGATCAAAAAGCTTCTGGATACCGATCTGCCCAAAGAAGACAAAAAGAGTTCTATAGGTTCCGCGATTGAAACCGTGATGGAGCAAGCCAAAAAGATAAAGAAAAATGCAAGCTGGCAGATCTATGCCACCCCAACCATGGGCTATCGGAGACTGAATGGTGAAGCGTCAAGATCCGTCTATCAATACAGTGTTTTTTCATTGAGCACCAATGCAGTTTTTGCAAGGAATGTCAAGGATGCTGTTACCCATAAGCCGGGGATGGGTTTTGAAATTGGTACTGCCATGTTCTATCCACTTTCCAAAAAACTGAACTTCAAAGCTGGTCTTCAGGCAAACTACAACCATTATCAGATTGAGGCTTTCAATGCTGTGCCTGAAGTCGCCAATTATGGCATGAACAACTATGCATTTGGCAGCTACCCGATCAGTGCTGTTTCGTTTTACAGGAACAATGGAGGCTATTCGCCGGCCATCCTCCGCAATGAACACTATATGATATCCATGCCTGTTGGAGTCGACTATGAGATTGCTGGAACGAAAAAACTTAATTTTTCTCTTGCCTCTACCATCCAACCTACCTATGTTTTTGCCAATTACTCTTACCTCCTTTCTACAGATTTGAAACATTACGCCAAAGAGCCGACACTCAACAGAAGATGGAACATGAATGCTGCGATTGAAGCCAATCTCAACATGCAAAAGGGCGGCTTCAAATGGAGCATCGCCCCACAATTCCGTTACCAGATGCTCTCCAGCTTCAAATCAAAATATCCTATCAAGGAGAACCTGATGGATTTGGGCATCAAGGTTGGTGTCATCAAAACAATAAAATAGTTCAATCTTCAACAGCTTCGTAATTTTGTCTGATGATGCTGAAAAGAAGATTCATTTTCCCTTTGTTGTTGCTATTTTTCACTGCATGCAGTAATTCAACTGAAGAGAAAAATCATTTCCCTATTGCTGCATTTCTTGAAGAAGAGCTTGCACAAATCGAATCTCTCCCTATTGCCATCATCCTCACCAGTGAAACAAATGGCAAGTCTGATACTTCCGTAGTTGATAAAAAGAATTTCAGGGCATTGGCCATGAAGTTGGTCGGCATTGATTTTCAGGAAAAAAAGTACAAAAATAAATATCAGGAACTTGTGCTGGAAGATGCAGCGTTGAACAATATTTCAATTGGTTATACCACAGAAGATCCAGACCTACCCATAAAAAAAATTGAGCTCAATATTGATGGGGGCTCCAATAAAATAAAAAGCATTTTTGCAGAAAGACAGGAAGTCGAGGGAGAAAAACTGCTGATCAGAAAAATCCTTTGGACATCTGCTACTGAATTGATGGTGAATACCAGTTTTTACAGGCAAGGACTATTGTTGAACAACCTTACCGAAAGGTACAACTGGGCCATAGGCAATTGATCATGGAACAATTTGATTTTACCACCATCCAGAAAACATTGCCGAATGCACCCGGTATCTATAAATACTACGGTGCCCAGCAGAATCTCCTATACATAGGAAAAGCAAAAAACATCAGAAAGCGTGTCAGTTCATACTTTACCAAAAGCAACCACTCTTTCAAAACAAATGAACTCGTCAAGCAAATACGGCATATTGAATTTACCATCGTTCAATCCGAGCATGATGCGCTGTTGCTGGAGAATGCGCTGATCAAGGAGTTCAAACCCAGGTATAATATTGAACTCAAGGATGACAAGACTTATCCATTCATCGTCATCAAAAAAGAAGATTTCCCCAGGGTATTCCTGACAAGGAGAAAAATAAACGATGGCTCTGAGTATATTGGTCCTTTTACCACTGCCGCTAAAGTACGGGACCTACTGGAGTTTATCAAACAACATATACCACTGAGGACCTGCAGCCTGAATCTTTCAGACAACAATATTAAAAAAGGGAAATACAAAGTTTGCCTGGAATATCATTTGGGCAATTGCAAAGGCCCCTGTGTTGGATTGCAGCATGCCAATGAATATGCCATGGGAGTGGATCAAATAAGACATGTGATGAAAGGGAACCTCAGTGGAATCATTGCCCAATACAAAAAAGAACAACAACAGTATGTAGCTGATCTGGCCTTTGAAAAAGCCGATATGATGCAACAAAAAATCAGTTCCCTCAGGAACTACAGGTCTTCATCCATTGTGGTGAGTCCTCGACTGGGAGACCTTGATGTTTTTGCAATGGCCAAAACTGATGATCAAATCATTGTAAGCTTTCTTGCAGTAAGGAATGGAACGATCACCAATTCAGGAACCAATGCCTTCAGGCTGAAGATTGAAGAGGAAGAGGCGGAAATTCTTTCACAAGCCATCATTTATTTTCAAAGCCTTTACAGCAGTGATGCAAAAGAACTGGTGCTCCCAATGAACATTGAATTTGGTTTTGAAGACTATCAACTGACCATTCCAAAATCAGGTGAAAAGAAAAAGCTACTGGAGATGGCACAAACCAATGCAGACTATCTCATTGCGGAAATCAACAGGAAGAAAAGGCTTCACCTGGCGGAGAACGAATATGTCAACGAGGAGTTATTGCCCAAGGTGATGAAAGCCCTTTCGCTCAATCAGCTGCCTACCCACATAGAATGTTTTGACAACTCCAATTTCCAAGGTGCATACCCAGTTTCTGCCATGGTTTGTTTTAAAAATGGTTCGCCCAGCAAAAAAGACTACAGACATTTCAATGTTGAAACCGTTGAAGGCATCAATGATTTCGCCACCATGAAAGAGGCTGTAGGACGGAGGTATAAGCGCCTTATTGAAGAGAAAGCCCCACTGCCGCAGCTTGTGATCATTGACGGTGGCAAAGGGCAACTGGGATCGGCCATGGCAGCCATTCATGAATTGGGCTTATCGGGCAAAATGACCTTGGTAGGATTGGCAAAGAATGTTGAAGAACTTTTTTTTGCTGGAGACCAAGAATCCTTGAAACTGGAATACAACAGCGATGTATTGAAATTCATCAGAAGTATTCGAGATGAGGTTCACCGGTATGGCATTACTTTTCACCGGCAAAAAAGAAGCAAGGGGACTTTTAAAAACGAGTTGGAGGGGATCAATGGGATTGGTAAAAAAACGGCCTACGAACTGCTGAACCGCTTCAGATCGGTCAAGAACATCCGTTCAGCCACCATGGAGGAATTGACAGAACTTGTTGGCAGTAAAAAAGCAAACTTGATTAGCAGACATTTCAGCAAATAAAAATGGGCTGTATGTACAGCCCATTTTAAAAGATATAGATCTGGATCAGAAAGACCAAAGGTCTTGCTCGAAATTGAAGATCTTGTTCTTGATATTTTCACCTTCAAGCAATTTCATGATATCATCCTTGATGTACTGCTTGATAAACATATCGTAAGGATTCTCAATGGAAGATTTTACAATATAGCTTGCAAAATAACGGCTCTCGAAAAGTTCTTCCCAACTCATTCTGGCTCCAAAATTCTTGCCATTGTACACTTCGTAAACTGACAATACCGGACGCAGGTCTGGATAGTACACCCAAAAAATGGGGGATTCACCCAATACATTACCCTGATCATCTGTGTAGGTCTTTATGGGAGCGATACCTAAAATTCTGGTGACCATCCTTGAAGATTCCTTGTCAAAAACCCACTCTTCTTTTATGCGGAACTTCATGATGTCATCAGGATTGAACTCCTTGCAAACCAGAGAATCTTTCATGATTCCTTTTGAACCAGTAGGATCTTTTGCCCAATCAATTACCTGAACAGAATCACACCTCCCAGAAATAACTTCACCTACTTTGGCCACAGTCATTGGCGTTGTAAAACGATCGTCAACATTGGGATCAAATGCAGTTACGTCTCCTTTTTTAATGGCACGCAACAGTATGCTAATGAAACGCTGATTCCCGTTATCGTCTTCGGCCTTATAACGGAAAGGGAGGTTCATTTTTTCGCGGATGTCAATTTCCCTCCAAACACGCTCACGGTACCAGGCATCATCCTCGCGGATATGCTCATACGACAATGGAGTACGGCTTTTTACAAGATTCCTATCTACTGCAGCATCTGAACGCAGTGACATCCTCACAGAATCAAATGCAAATGGATCTTTAGGTGGTGGGGGTGGCGCAGGCTTTACAGTGTCAACAGGCATTGGAGTGACATTGGCGTCAAGTACCTGTGTATTGGCAACCGGCTTGTTTGCCGCTGGCTTAGCTGTAGTCTTTTTAGGAGCAGTGGTAGTCTTCTTTTTTGCTTGTGCTTCAACACCCTGACATACGATGAGTGTAGACAAACAAACCAAAAACAACCCTTTGAATGAAGATAATTTCATTGTAGACTTTTTTAATGCTTTATTTAAGAATGTAGGTAAGGCTTGTAGGCAATACCCTTGATTTCCCCCCGGGATCCTTTACAACAATATCCGTAATGGCCACCAGTGATCCGGGCTTCAAACGTCCTACCAATCCAGCTGCATCTCCTGTCCACCTGGATCCACGGTTATCGAGTTGAACGAAATCACCACCAGTTCCGGCTGCACCGAGCTTGTAGCTTACCACTTCAAAGGGAGCATCAAATTCTGCATCCTGTAATTTCGCAATTACACCTCCCATGGCCTTGAATGATGCTGATGGCACATTGCCTGGTTTAAGGTTCCCCACATATGCCACAGGATCGGGAAGCTGTTTCACGCGGAAAGTAACTTTTCCAGCAGATTTTCCTTCAACCAAAACGGTAATGGTATGTTCACCAAACATTCCTGAACCAGGCTTGACAATGTATTTGTTGCCACTAACTTTTGAAATGCTGCCACCGCTGAACTGGGCTGATACTTTTTCACTTCCAGCACCGGCAGTGATGGTAACGGGATTCTCAACACCGATATAAAGAACATTCATCTTATCTGGAGAAACGGCAATACCTGAGGGTGAACCAACAGTATAATCAATTTTCTTGGAAATCGTTTTGTTCTCACCTGTATTGGGATCAACGAAACTCACACTGACGTTCATGCTCCTGGAACCAGATCCACCTACGTTGAATTTTTTCTCAGCAACACCATTGGCATTGACCTGAATGCTTGCTCCGTCGATGTTAACGACTGGCTTCACATTAGAGTTGAAAGCGCCAAGACCCGCAGTAACTATCATTTCCTCACCGGGCATCAGATAGGTAGAACTTGTTCCCACCAATGGCTCGAACTTGTCCATGATCAACTTCACAGCACCTACTTGGTTGACACAAAAAGTTGCTGCCAGGTTCTCTGAATTTTTGATATCGTTTTGAAACTTGCTAAGGATCGTCAAAGACGCAATGGTTGGCGTCATGTGAAAATAATTGTTGACCCAGTCCTTTACTTTATCGCCAGTAGAAACATTGCCTGCGGCAGATTTTGGAATTTCAAGGCTCAATGGAAGTTTTGATCCGATCTGGGCTGTCATCTCAGGATCTACTGCCAGCAATTTTTTCTTGAAATTTTCCAGTGACGCGTACAAAGGCTTACCATTCCCTTTTGTGTCAAAATACCTGGTTGATGCATCAATATTGTCTTCCCGGAAAGAACCATTGGTTGGATCCAGGTCAGACTCCTCTTTCAATGCCTGCTTGTATTTTTCCAAAATACCATAGGCTTCATCAGCAATGGCTTTTACCTGATCGGCCTTGGGCTTCCATATTCCCGCTTTTTCAGCGGATTTTGGATCTTTAAGCATTTCTCCAAGGCTGGTATAAATACCACTTGTGGAAGTGGCCAAAACATTGTTCGACTCCCTCAGGCTATTGTCTACCACCTTAAATGCATTAAGGATTTCAGCAGACACATTCAAAGCCAGCAGTGCAGTCAACACCAAATACATGATGTTGATCATTTTCTGCCTCGGTTCTTTAGGTAGTGACATATAAATAAATGAGTTTAAAGATTAGAATTCAGGTGAACTGGCCATTAACCACGGCCTTGCATGGCTGAGAGCATGTTGCCATAAACGCTGTTCAGGCTACCAAGATTTTTTGCAAGCAAGGCAATTTGTTCCTGCGTTTTCTTGGCATCATCCACACTACCCTGCATGGCCTGGCTGGCCTTGATCAGGTTGTCATAGAATGCATTCATGGCCTTGATGTGGTTGCCTGAATCCTGCAATTCCAACTCATACATTTTGTTCAATGAACCGAGGTTCTTGGTCAGAGACTGTACCTGCTCATGGAAAGCTTTTGAACCCTCTGCAGCCGTATTGAACTGCTGAACAGAACCGGCTGCATTCGCGTAAGCATCTTTCATGATATTCAGTGCTGCAGTTGCCTCTTTGGTCTTTCCTGCAAACTCAGACGTAGCCGCAGCAACATCACCCATTGAAGCCATACCCTGAACGGTTGAATTGAACTTTGAAAAGTTTCCATTCAATTTGGTGAGCTGATCGGTATCCAGGTATTTTTCAATGGTTTCTTTCAGCAAATCAGCACCCGGAGTAGCACTGGCACCACCCGTTGCAACAGCTGCCTCAGGAGTAACAGGTTTTTTCATCTCCAAAAATGCATATACAAGGAAAATGACCGCCTCTGTCAAAAGGCCGACAGTGAGCATGATATCTGCAAATGATTTATGGAGGATTTTTGCCCAGGCGCCAAAAATTACTACAGCAGCACCTACGCTAACAAAAATGTTTACATATTTCTCGAACGTTGAAGAGGAGTTGGATGATGACATAAAATGAATTTTTATTGAAGTAAGTTTGGGTATAAAAGAAGTTTAGCGCTTGGTCTGCATTGGAGGAAGATCAATTACACAACGGAAGCCCAAATAGGATTTGGTCGTATCCTGGTATTCATAATTCCTTGTTGAATTTTGAAGGAAAAAACCGATATCCTTCCAACTACCGCCACGCACCACTTTTCTTTTCATCCTGGGAGGATCATTGTCTTTTGCATTCCACCTGATGTCAGGGTTCATGTCATGCTGGAAATTGTACGCCCCTTCATAGTAGAGGGAAGAGGTCCACTCAGCAACATTGCCTGCCATATTGTATAGACCAAAATCATTGGGCCAATAGGCGTCAGCCCTTACCGTATACATTCCACCATCTTCTGGATAGTTGCCGCGGCCTGGTTTGAAATTCGCTAACAAACATCCTTTCTTGTTCCGCAGGTATGGACCACCCCAGGGGAAAGGAACCTGTGAGCGACCACCACGCGCAGCATATTCCCACTCAGCCTCTGTAGGAAGCCTGAAGTCTGATTCTGTCATGCGCTTTGACCTTTCTAAAAATGAATTGAGGTAATGTGTTCTCCATTCAGTGAAAGCTGTTGCTTGCTTCCAGCTTACACCTACCACAGGATAACCACCATAGGCTGGATGAGAGAAATATTTTTTAGCATGCGGCTCATTGTACGAGTAAGAAAAATCACGGATCCAAACCAAGGTATCAGGATAAATGGGAGTATCTTTTTTCACAACAAAATTAGACCTAGGCTTGTCAGCATTTTCCCTTTGGGCAGCTTCTTTGTAATCCAACCACTCAGAGTGGTAGATGATTTTCTTGGCATCCAGTTCTTTTCTGCCATTGATCCTATTGTCGGGTGTTACAATCAAAGCACTCAATTGCTCTTGGATCTTTGGATCTGCCCACTTGATGGTTCTTACCTTGGCCCAGTCAATCGCACTGGATCCATCAGGAGCATTTTTCTTGAAATTCAAAATACTTCCTGCGATGGAATCCCTTACCCAAAAAACAAACTGGCGGTATTCATCATTGGTAATCTCAGTTGCATCCATCCAAAATCCATTGATGGACACCTGCTTGTTTCTCGCAGTGAATGCATAGCTGATGTCTTCATCAGAAGGACCCATGTGAAAGGTTCCTGAGGGGACATAAATCATGCCAGGAGGCTTTGGCATTACGTATTTTCCTCCCAGGGAAACACCGTGCAACTGGCCATCACCAACAGATCCGCCTGATTTGCCTGATTTTCCACACCCGGTCATGAACAGTCCGAGTGACAACAATCCCATTACGTACAGAAAATTGCCTTTCATCTTTATTGCTGGTTTTGTGAGCATATCAACAAATATATATTAAAAAAAGGTATCAATTTTTAACCTAACCCCTTAATAATCTAAATTTTAACAAGCCGGAAACATCCGGCCATAATCGTCAAAAACGGATATTTACCGGTCATATTGCCTTTTAAACCCTATCTTTTTGTTAAGAGAAGGGTCATGGTCTCCTCGAGGCTTGTCAAAGGCAGGCTGCAAGCATAGTTCCGGCAGATGAAAATACGGGTATCAGGTGCAGACAGCCTGCCTTCCATCAAAGGATAACCCATTGTTGCCTCCGATGCCGCCATGAATACCTTGTTGGGAACAAAATGAGACAGCAATGCCTTGCCCATGGCAAAGGCTTGGGGGCCAAGCACAAGGATTTCATGGGTTCCCTGGGTGAATTCCAGGAGCAAATTGGACCAAATACCATAAGATGTAGGATATTTTACGGCTG
Organism: Chitinophagaceae bacterium; assembly: GCA_021299175.1. GTDB lineage: Bacteria > Bacteroidota > Bacteroidia > Chitinophagales > Chitinophagaceae > Pollutibacter. The sequence continues at coordinate 7,679 of JAJTFY010000018.1, read as the reverse complement.
CATCCTTGACCGTTTCTAGCATCATTTCTGCCCTTTTCCGCCATTCCGGCTGATCGAACAGCAGTCCCAATCGGTGAAGATTCCAGGCCATGATTGAATTTCCACTGGGGATGGCTCCGTCATAGAGGTCTTTTTTCCTGACCAGGATATCGGCCTGGAAATTGGGGGTATAGTAGAAAAACAGTTGGTCTTCATCGCTAAAACTGTCGATGACATAGCGCATCAGCCCTCTTGCCTTTTCAAGATACAACAGCTCCCCTGTCGGCTCGTACAGAAAAAGAAGTGCCTGGATGAGATAAGCCACATCGTCTAAAAATGCTGGATATTTTGATATGCCCGCTTTGTGCGTATGCAGGAGCTGACCATTTGTTCTGCTCTCAAAACTGCTCAGCAAAAATGCCATGTTTTGGGCTGCAATGGCGATCCAATCCTTTCTGCCAAATGCTTGTCCGGCCTTTGAAAGGCTTTGATTGAGCAGTGCATTCCAGCCCAAAATAATTTTGTCATCCGTAGCCGGTCTCACCCTTTTGCTGCGGCAAGCCATCAGTTTTTCCTTGGCTACTGACAGTATTTTTAATGCCTCCTCCTCAGAATGTCCGACATCATTTGCCCATTCCTGAATGCTTTTTTGCATGTGCAGGATATTCACGTCTTCCCAGTTCCCATGTTCGGTCACATCATACAATGCCGCTATTGCTGGGGCATCCACTCCAAGGATTTGCTCAAATTCTTTTTTACTCCATGTATAAAACTTTCCTTCCTCCCCTTCACTGTCTGCATCCAATGCGGCATAAAAGCCACCATTTTCAGACTGCAATTCCCTTTGTATAAAACCAATGGTTTCCTCAGCAACCCTTTTGTACTCAGGGTCTGCGGTGAGTTGAAATGCTTCAGCCAACACCAGGAGCAGCAAGGCATTGTCATATGCCATCTTCTCAAAATGAGGTGCCAGCCATTTTGCATCGGTAGAATAACGGCAAAAACCTCCGCCCAGCTGGTCATAAATGCCACCCCGCATCATTTTTTTCAGGCTCAGTGTTGCCTGTTCCAAGGCCTCTATGTTGCCGGTGAAATGATGATATCGAAGGAGGTACTGAATGGTATAGGTTTGGGGAAACTTGGGAGCATTGCCAAATCCACCCTCGACCTGGTCTGCTGCTCCCATGATGTTGCTGAATATTTTCTGGGTTTGCTGCTGGGTAAACATCTCCTCCTGGGATATTTGAAAGCGGCTGTTGGATTTGAGGGTATTTGCTTTTTGGAGATGCTCAATCAGGTTGTTCGCCTGCTCCTCAATATCTGCCCTTCTTTTTTGGTAGGCCCCATGAATCTGGACCAGTACCTCCTTCCATGAGATCCGGTTGTGCATGCTTTGGGGAGGAAAATAAGTACCCCCATAAAATGGCCTGCCATCGCTGGTCAGGAACATGTTCAGGGGCCAGCCGCCATTGCCACTTATAGCCTGAAGGGCATCCATGAAAAAATGATCCAGGTCTGGCCTTTCCTCCCTGTCAATCTTGATGCAAATAAAATACTGGTTCATCAAGGCTGCCGTTTGGATGTCTTCAAAACTCTCCCGCTCCATGACATGGCACCAATGGCAGGCTGCATAACCAATGCTCACGAGAATAGGTTTGTCTTCTTGTGTGGCCTGCTGAAGTGCCTCATCACCCCAGGCATACCAATCAACTGGATTATGGGCATGTTGCAGTAAGTAAGGACTGGTTTCGTTGATGAGACGGTTGCTATGGTTCATAAAAAAGAACCCCGGAATTCCGGGGCCGTATTATTGTGTTTATAAAGTCATTTGGCTTTCTTCCGCTCCGTAAGAAACTTCTCGAGGGCCGCTACCATTGAAGGCACCTGAGGGTCTGGAGCTTTGATTTGCAGGTTGAGACCAGCGTCTTCAATGGCCTTTGAAGTATTGCTCCCAAATGCCCCAATGAAAGTTCCGTTTTGGGTAAATCCGGGAAAATTTTCCAAAAGACTTTTCACGCCACTTGGAGTGAAAAAACAGATCACATCAAAATCATGTGCAGAAATCCTGGACTTGATGTCGCAACTGATTGTTCTGTACATGTAAGGATTCACAAACTCGCATTGGTGATTTTTCAACCAGCCAACGATTTCATTGTCCTGCTGGTTCTCGGAGCAAGGATAAATGAATTTCTCATTTTCCTTGTGCTTGTTGATGGCATCAAAAAGCCCTTTGTTTGTTCCGTCAGCACTGAAGAAAACCTTTCGCTTTCTGTACAGGATGAACTTCTGAAGATAGAGTGCAACAGACTCACTGATGCAAAAATATTTGGTGTCAGGAGAAACCGTAACCTTCATTTCCTCACAAAGACGAAAGAAATGATCAATGGCATTTTTACTTGTGAGAATAACAGCAGAATAGCCAGATATATCAATTTTTTGTTTCCTGAAATCTTTGGATGGGATGGCCTCCAGTTGAATAAAAGGCATGAATTCCATTTCTACACTGTGCTTGGCAGCCAATTCGAAATAGGGCGATTTGATGGATTCGGGTCTGGGTTGGGTGATGAGAATCCGCTTGACAGCCTTCTTTTCACCTTCCGATTTCTTTCCGTTTTTGACCATGGCTTGCGCTGATATTATACAAAATTATACAAAATTGGTGTATTTACAGTGCCGGATTTCAATTTACAAGTAGCCCCCCCATAAAAATTGGAAACTTCTTGAGATGAATTTCAGCACCACGGCAGATGGTAGAATTTCAAGGGAAATGACAGCCAGAAGAAAGTTGAATATGCCCAATCTAGCCTGTTTGGAAAAAACCTGGAATCCCCTGATCAATCGAACAACAAAAATAATACCCAGCAAAAACAGGCAGAACCTAAATACTAAAAAACCTGAACCAGGATCAGCAAAAGCCATCAGGAATGAAGCAAACAACATCAAAATACCTGCAATCTTGTTGTTGAGAAATACGATGAAAACATACCCATCAAAGGATTCCCTCAAATTGAATATCCACCCCATAAACTGCAGGAACAGAAATTTGAAGAGGTAAACACCGAAGAGGAAAACAAGTATCAATCCCATTGATTGCCAGCGTTCTGCGCCTGTAAAAATCAGATTTCCCCCCAACCCAAAAAAAACAAAAATGGTTCCAGACAAGATAAACAAAAGGTTCATCAGCATGGCGGCAAGCGGCGACTGCGTCATTTGGTCTTTGGCCTGTCTGTACACAAACCCTTCATTGGCAAATACCCGAAATACTTTTTGAAGATAACTGCTAAAAAATGCATTGATCAGGGAGAGAAACAAAAACAACAAAGCAAAGCTGTAAAACACCCACCCCAGGCGTGGGGGATTTCTCTTGGAAATAAACTGCCCGGAAGCCTGGGCATTGGCCTTGTAAAATTCAACTTTATCGATGTATGTAGAAACAAAGTTGCCATAAAACCCTTTGGCCTGGCTGAGTTCAATACTGTTGAGCTCAGCAGCATCAATGGGGCGGTGGTTGAGGATGAATGCTTTTTTAACAGAGTCTGCAATCAGGCTGTCAATGTTGGCAGAAATCAATTCAGGAACAGCAACATCTGACTCCTGGGCAGATGCAGATATCATGCCCAGCAGGAAAAGGATAAACATGAGATGTTTGAACCTGTACATATTGCACAGCAAAATTAGTTCTTTGGATCAACTAAAACAGACTAACAAATCCAAAATGAATTTTAGACTCCCGAAAATTAAATGGGAGGTCCTTGTTTTTCCCCGCCGCATACGCCAAATTGAAGAGACCGGCCTTGGTTTCCAAAGCAAGCCCAACCCCCACTCCTGCATATTTTCCTTGCATATTTCCCTGAATGGATTTTCGGCCCAGATGGGCAGCATCTAGAAAGGAAAACAAATAGGAGGAGCTGCCAATCAGGTACCGGTACTCAACTGTTGCAATGGCAAATTCACTGGCATAAAAGCTTTCCTCGTCAAATCCCCTCAACGTTTTGATCCCTCCCAATTGGAAAAGTTCATTGAGAAAAAGTTTTTTTCCATTGATCCAGCCAGCCTGTAAGCCAGCACGTATGGTAGCATGTTGCCCCATAGGGATGAATTGATCAACCCTCATGTTCATCCGGAACTGGGAGCTGGAAAGAGTCATGGTGTCATAAAGACCAGCAAAATCAAATGCATTGTTCAACTGATCCTTTTTCAGGCTGGTAATGGAATTGTTTTTCAACAGCTTTCTGATTCCCCCAGAGAACATCAGGTTGAAGTCCATTCCTTTGCGGGGATTGAACCGGTAATCAGTTCCATTGTATTGAAGTTCCGCACCAATATTCGTAGTACGCAGGTCTAAAAATACAGGCAGTTTTTTAGTGCGCTTGATGAAGTTGGTATCCACCTCAATCAGGTTGCTTGCATACTGCTGAATAAAAAGTTTTGCCAGCTGCTTTTTGTTGACTTCATATTGAAGCCCAAGCCTTGTATTGATGTTGATGAAAGAGGAATCCTTCTTTAGCAAATTGAACTTAAAATCAATGCCAGCATTGCTCCTGAACATATAGGGCTTTTGAAATCCAATCTGCAACCGCGGCGACTTTACCTGCAGTTGTTGCCAGCTGAGCATGAAATTTTCTCCAGCACCAAACGTATTCTTGAGGTCCAGATCTGCTTCCCCTGTGAGCAACATTTTTCCTCCCAATTGTTGGTTGGAAGGCATCAGGCCTGCCAGTAAGTTAAAGCGGCTGCTTTGCTGAGGCTCCAGGTAGAGGTTGACTGTGGCTCCTGTACCCAGCAGCCCGAGATCCCAGGGCCTTGACTCTTTTACAAAACCCAACGACAACAAACGGCTGGACAATGCATCCAGACTGCTTTTCCTATAAATTCCTCCACCACCGAGCGCAAGGTATTGCTGTAAAAATATTTTTTTAATGAATGGTTTACCTTCAACATGGAGGCTGTCGATCCGGTACAAAGGTCCTTTGATCGCCCGCAGCCTTGCACAAAGCTCATTTCCCATGAAATAACTGCTGTCCAGCTCAATAGCCGCAAAGGGATATCCATTTTCCTCAAAATTCCGAAGCATGTTTTCTTTGAGGGAGGCGATGGAAGCCATGCTCAACAGCTCACCAGGAAGGGGTTGGCTGGCATTGCGGTTCATGCTTTCAACAACTAGGATGGAACTGTCTATCAACAATTCCCCCCACTTGTATTGGTCTCCTAAAAAAATCCAGGCCTTTGTAAGATTTTTCTCAACAATTATGCTATCTACTGAAATGGCCAGATAGCCTTTGCTTTGAAGACTTTCAACGATGGATGTTTTCAAAAAACCAGTGATGGCTTCTTTTGTGGAGAAATCAGCAGGAATGCTGATAAGTTCGGACAAAGCTGCATTACCTTTGTCTGTACAATTCAATTCAAGCCGATACTTTTCCTGGGCCATTGATGAAAAAGGGCAAAAGAAAAGGATGAGGATGAAAAATGAAATGGAGCGTTGCACGTTCACAAATCTACACAGCTTCTTCTAATCAAGATCAAATGGCCGGCATTTACATTCATATCCCCTTTTGCAGAAAAGCTTGCCATTACTGCAATTTCCATTTTTCAACCTCTCTGGGCAGCGCTGAGGCTGTGGTGACATCCATCCTCAAAGAAATATCCCTGCGTTCCTCCGAACCAATAGAAGAGATTCAGACCATATATTTTGGAGGAGGCACACCCTCCATCCTTGATCCAGAAATCATCAACAAGATGCTGCAGGCGATCAAGGTACATTACGCCGTCAGCAATGATCCAGAAATCACACTGGAAGCCAATCCCGACGACATCACAGTAGAAAAAGCCAAGGCCTGGAAACAGATGGGCATCAACCGATTCAGCATTGGCGTGCAATCCTTTGCTGATGAAAACCTGCAATGGATGAACAGGGCTCATGATGCCAGCCAGTCAATAGCATGCATCCATACGATCCGGGAGGCAGGGTTTGAAAATTTCAGCATCGATTTGATTTATGGAACACCCGGGCAAACACAGCAAGGCTGGATCAAAGACCTTGAAAAAGCCATTGCAATGAAAGTTCCCCACCTCTCTTGTTATGCACTTACCGTGGAGGAAGGAACGGCACTGCACCACATGATTGGCAGTGGTAAAAAAGAAAAAATCAGTGCGGATGAACAAGCCGAAAGATTTGAAACACTGGTTCAACTGAGTTCTGCTGCAGGATACATCCATTATGAAATTTCCAATCTTGCACTTCCGGGAAAAGAAAGCAGACACAACAGCGCCTATTGGGAAAGCAGGCCCTATCTGGGTTTCGGTCCTTCCGCACACTCTTTTAGCGGAATAAAAAGAAGCTGGAACATCGCTGATAACCTGAAATACATCCAGTCGATTCAAGCAGGAGTCCTACCAAATGAAGAAGAAACACTACGGGAAATAGATCAGCTCAATGAGTACATCATGACTTCTTTGCGTTCTATCAAAGGGATGCAAAAAGAAATCATCAGAACAAGATGGGGCATGGATAAACTGCAGGTGATTTCAAAAGAAATTGAAAAATTCGTTGTCGCTGGAAAAATAACTTCAACGGAAAAAACATGGTCTTTATCGAGGGAAGGAAGATTTTTTGCAGACGGAATCGCTTCCTCCCTTTTCTTCTTGGAAGATTGATCAAATCAAAACCGCCTCAATTTTTTCAAAAGCTTTGATCGGATCTTCTGCCTCCCAGAGGATGTTATACATACCAGTGGCAATCGGCATATCAGCCTTGACCTTTTCGTTCAATGCAGCAATGCACTTGGCAGCAGGATAACCTTCAGCCACCATTTGCATGGCAAGCTTTGTGGCTTCCACACTGTACCCCTTTCCAATCATGTTTCCAAAAGACCGGTTTCTGCTGAAAAGCGAATAGCAGGTCACCAATAGATCGCCCAAATAAACGGAGGAAGAATAATTGACACAGGAAGAAACTTCACCGGAAATCGCCTTCAAAAAACGGACCATCTCGCCAGCGGCATTGGCCACGAGTACACTCTGAAAATTATCACCATACCCCAATCCATGGGCTATGCCAGCACCCATGGCATAAATATTTTTGAGCACAGCGGCATACTGAACACCAATAACATCCTCGCTCTGTACAGTATTGATATAGGATGTCTTGAAACAAGCTGCAATGGATGCTGTAACATCAGGATTGATGCCAGCAAAAGTGAGGTAGGAAAGCTTTTCACCAGCCACCTCCTCAGCATGACAGGGCCCCATGATGGTGACATAATTAGCGGGATCAAAACCCGCAATGCTGGCAAGATGTTCATTCAAAAGCATGTTCTGCGAAGGCAACATTCCTTTGACTGCTGAGATGATCTTAACCCCTTTCAACAGCTGTGAAAGATAAGGCGTAATATACCCTTCTGCGTAAGCAGAAGGTACGGCGATGACCACTGCATCTGCTTTCTCATACACCTGTGCAGGATCAGTGGTGATCTCAAGTTGTTGGCTGTTGAAATATACAGAACTCAAGTACTTAGGATTGTGATGCCTTGCACGGATATGTTCGGCCAGCTTTTCTGAGCGGACACACCATATCACATCATGATGGTTGTCGGTAAGTATCTTGACCAATGCCGTTCCCCAGCTGCCGCTGCCGATTACGCCTATATTCATTTAGGGACGTTGAAGGGGTTGAAGAAGTTTAAGGGGTTGAAGATAAT
>JAJTFY010000017.1 GCA_021299175.1 Chitinophagaceae bacterium | reverse complement strand
TTGAAGTTGGCTTCAATCTTATGGTGCTCATTGTCCCCCTGGCAAAAAATATTGAGGTTGCACTTGGCAGCGTCTGAGAATGACTTGAAAAAATGAAAGAACATTTCTGTGGGCATATCACCTACTTTCTCTCGGTTAAATTCAGCATCCCAAACAATCCAGCTCCTTCCTCCAAAATCAATCAGGACCTTGGCCTCTGCATCATCCATGGGTAAGGCGAAACCATATCTTTCCATTCCCCTTTTATCCCTCAAACCCTTGTACATGGCTTCTCCGAGGGCAATACCCGTGTCTTCAACAGTATGGTGTTCGTCGATGTGTAAATCTCCTTTGGCTGTAAGTTCAAGATCCATCTTACCATGTCTGGCAATCTGGTCAAGCATGTGATCAAAGAAACCCAGGCCAGTAGAAATGGATGATTTTCCGCTTCCATCGATATTAAGCTTGATCTCAATCCTCGTTTCATTGGTTTCCCTAACATGGTGTACAGTTCTCAGACCATGCTTGATAAACTTGTATACTTCCATCCAGTCACCTGTGGCCAAAACAACGGTATTTTTCAAACCTTCATCCAGGTTGTCCAGATCAACAACACCTGCACCATCGTCGCTTGTCATGAGGATGCATTTGGCGCCAAGGTTGAATGCCAATTGAATGTCGGTCAATCTATCGCCAATCACAAATGAACCCTGAAGATCATAATCAGTATTGTTCAGGTATTTGCCAAGCATTCCAAGGCCGGGCTTCCTTGATGGTGAATTTTCTTCCGGCATGCTGGGGTCAATAAAGCTCTCATCAAAATGGATGCCTTCTCCGGCAAATGTTCGAATGATATGATCATGAACAGGATGAAAATCAGTTGATGGAAAAGAAGCTGTTCCCAAGCCGTCCTGGTTGGAAACCATGGCCACCTCAAAATCCGTCCTGGTTGGAAACCATGGCCACCTCAAAATCAAATTCTTTTACAATCCGCGAAAGGGACTGGAAAACGCCAGGAAAAAAAACCAATTTATCAAAATGATCAATCTGGTATGTGGGTGGCGCTTCCTTGATCAAGGTGCCATCCCTGTCTATGAACAATACTTTTTTCATGTATCTGTTTTGGAATAATTTATTGGAATGAATTGATGGCTTGCATCAAGTGTTGGTTTTCAAGTTCCGTTCCAACAGTGATGCGAAGGCAGTTATCGCAGAGCAATACATTGCTGCGATCTCGAACAACAATCCCCTTTGCTACGAGATAATCATACATGGCCTTTGCGTCCGTAAATTCAACCAGTAAGAAATTGGCGTCGGAAGGAAAAACCCTGACAACTGAAGATGCGCGGGCAAGCTCCTCTTCCATTTGTTTTCTTGAGGCCACCAGTTGAAGGATCATGTCATTGACCTGACCAATTTCATCAAGGGCTTTCAATGCCAGTTCCTGCACTGGTTCGCTGATATTATAAGGTGGCTTTGCCTTGTTCAGGTATGCTACGATGGCAGGTGAAGCAAATGCCATGCCCATCCTCAATCCAGCCAATCCCCAGGCCTTGCTGAGCGTTTGCAGCACAACAAGATTTGGATAATCGGCAAGGTCTCCAACAAAAGATTTTTGACGGGAGAAATTGATATAGGCTTCATCCACCACCACAAGACCATCAAAATTGTTCAATACCATTTCAATATCCTCGCGGTCTATGCTGTTCCCGGAAGGATTGTTGGGAGAGCAAATCCAAATGATCTTTGAATTGGGTTTGATGGCCGATTCCAAAGCTTCCAGATCCAACTGAAATTCCCTTGTCATGGGTACTTTAGAAAGATGAATATTGTTGATGTTGGCAGAAACTTCATACATGCCATATGTTGGAGGAAATACAATCACTTCATCAATACCTGGCTCACAAAAACAACGAAACAACAAATCAATGGGTTCATCACTTCCGTTTCCCAAAAAAATCTGATCCACAGGAACCTGCTTGATGACAGATAATTTTTCTTTTATCTTCCACTGCATCGGATCCGGATAACGGTTGTACCACTTGAGCAGCGGGGACCCCAGGGAGTTTTCGTTGGCATCCAAAAATATGTTGGCCTCACCCTTGAATTCATCTCTTGCAGAGGAATAAGGCTTCAGGTTCCTGATATTGTTTCTTACAAGATTGTCTGGATTGAACATTATAACTGGTTTAATCTGATCTTTACGGCATTTGCATGCGCATCAAGCCCTTCGGCTTCCGCCATGGTGATGATGGTTTTACCAATCTGCTGAATACCATGTTGGCTGATTTGCTGGAAAGTAATTTTCTTGACAAAGCTATCAACACTGACCCCACTGTAGGCCCTTGCATAACCATTGGTAGGAAGTGTATGATTGGTACCACTCGCATAATCCCCTGCACTCTCAGGGGTATAATTGCCCAGAAAAACAGAGCCTGCGTTGATGACCTTATCTCCATATTGGTGTGCATTATCTGAGGCAATGATCAGGTGTTCTGCAGCATATTCATTCACCAATTCCATGGCATCATCCATGTTGTTGATGAGTAAAGCCTTGCTGTTTTCCAGTGCTTTTAAAGCAATCTCCTTTCTTTCCAACAACTCAAGCTGGGCATTCAAGGATTTGATTGTTTTCTCAATCAAGGTTTCATCATTGGTCACCAATAGCACCTGAGAATCCGGGCCATGCTCTGCTTGCGACAAAAGATCAGCGGCAACAAAATCTGGATTGGCAGTATCGTCTGCCAACACGCAAACCTCACTGGGGCCTGCCGGCATATCAATGGCAATGCCATCCATCTGAACGAGTTGTTTTGCAGCCGTCACATATTGATTACCAGGCCCAAATATCTTGTCTACTTTTTTGATGGACCCTGTACCATATGCCATTGCAGCAATGGCCTGTGCGCCCCCGCAGCGATATATTTCAGTGACACCCACTTTCTGTGCTGCATACAGAATGGCAGGATGGATTGACCCATCCTTCGCGGGTGGAGTGCAAAGCACAACCTCACTGCATCCTGCAATTTGTGCAGGGATGCCTAGCATCAAGACGGTAGAAAACAATGGCGCTGAACCACCAGGGATATAGAGGCCTACCCTCCTCATGGGGGTGGGTCGCCGCCAACACTCCACTCCATCCATTGTTTCAATTTTTTTTATGCCCTCCACCTGAATGCTGTGGAACCGTTTGATGTTCTCAATGGCAATGCTGATGGCCAATTTCAATGACTCAGAAACATTTTTTTCTGCAGCCAGTATTTCTTTGTGACCAACAGCTAATTTTTTCAAATCCACACCATCAAACTTCTTGGAATAGCGCTTGAGCGACCTGTCTCCACTTTTCCTTACATCGGCAATGATCTTCCCGACTTGCTTTCGAAGCATACCATTATCAATGGCGGGTCTTTGAATAATACCTGCCCAATTGTCTTTTGATGGGTAACGTATGATTTGCATGGTAAAAATTAAAGAATCATTTTTTCAATAGGCACCACCAAAATCCCTTCTGCACCGGCGGCTTTCAGGTTCTCTATGATCTCCCAAAACTTGTCTTCACTCAACACACTGTGCACACTGCTCCATCCCTCTTTGGCAAGGGGCAGGATCGTTGGGCTTCTCATGCCTGGCAGAAGAGCAATGATGTTTTCCAATTGATCATTGGGCGCATTCATCAATACATATTTGCTTTTCTTGGCTTTTTTTACTGACCTGATCCGGAACAGGAGTTTTTCGAGTATGGCGATTTTTTCTTCATCCAGGTTTTTCCTTGCAACCAATACCGCCTGGGATTCAAGAATGATCTCTGCTTCCTTCAATCCGTTCATGAACAAGGTTCCTCCACTGCTGACCAAATCAACGATTACATCAGAAAGTCCAATGCCAGGGGCTATTTCAACTGAACCGCTGATTTCGTGGATGCTAGCGGTAACCTTGTTTTCTGCAAGAAATGATTTTACAAGATGCGGGTAGCTGGTGGCAATTCTCTTTCCTTCAAGTGATGCAACACCTTCGTAAACCAAAGTTTTGGGAACTGCGATAGAAAGACGGCATTTGCCAAATCCAAGGGCTTCAACGGTATCCACCTTTCTGTTTTTTTCTGCCAAAACATTTTGGCCGACTATACCAATATCAGCCACGCCATCCTCCACATACTCAGGAATATCATCATCCCGCAGAAAAAAGACTTCGATCGGAAAATTTTCAGAAACCGTCCTTAACCTGTCCTTGACATTCCTGAGTTCAATTCCGCATTCTTTTAAAAGCTGAACGGAGTCTTCATATAACCTGCCAGACTTCTGAATGGCAATCCTTAATACTGTTTCATTTCTCATGCTATCCTTTTTAAAAATAAAAAAGGCTTACCAATGGCAAGCCCGAATTATGTATACACCAATACCAGGCTTCCCCTAAGGCAAGTTATGATGATGGTGGGTATGACCGTTTGCGAACATGATGCAAAAGTAGGTCCCAAAAACATTATCGCCAAAAATCAATGTGTTTTTATAAAATGGCATTAATTTCGGACAAATAACAGTTGTTTATGAGGAAAGATCGTCTTGTAACCCTGACCATTCTATGTTTTAGCCTTTTTTGCACAGCAAACCCCCTATTTGCGCAGGCAGATCGCTGGCAACAAAAAGTCAATTACAAGATGGATGTCAAAGTGGATGCTGAGAACAACAGGTTTTCCGGAAAACAAAGGCTTGATTACTGGAATAATTCTCCCGATACCTTAAAAGTGCTCTATTATCATTTGCAATGGAACGCTTTTCAGCCAGGCAGCATGATGGACATGCGGAGCCAGGAATTGGGAAAGCGTCTGATAAGGGGACGTGCAGACTGGGACCAACGCGTGCGAGACAGGATCGCCAACCTCAAACCCAATGAAATTGGATTCCAAGAGGTTAAAAACTTAAAGGTCAATGGTCAAATTCAAAAAACTACGGCCTACGAAACCATTCTGAAGGTGGAATTGTCCAAACCCATCCTCCCAAAATCCAAGGCCCTGATAGAACTTGATTTCGATGCCCAGGTGCCTGTTCAAATCAGAAGAAGCGGAAGAGACAATGCAGAAGGTGTCCGCTTCAGCATGGCCCAATGGTATCCGAAATTGGCAGAATATGATCAACAAGGATGGCACCCAACGCCTTATATTGCAAGGGAATTTTATGGTGTTTGGGGCGATTTTGAGGTCAACATCACCATTGACAAAAACTATGTCATCGGAGGAACAGGCTACCTGCAGAATCCCCATGAAATTGGTCATGGCTACGAGAAATATGCAAGCCTGCCATACAAACCAACGCCAGGCAATACACTTACCTGGAAATTCAAGGCACCCAATGTACACGATTTCGTTTGGGCGGCAGACCCCGGATATGTGCACAACTCTAAGCAGGTAAGAAAAGGTCTTGTGCTGCATTCTTTTTACACCATTGATACACTTGCACTGACGGCACAATACAATGCAATGCCTGCAAGGATGCGTCAGGGATCATCGCTTGATGCATACATCAACAATTACAAGTCTCAGTGGGACAGTGTCCTGGAGCTAGCGTCCAAAGCCTTGCCATTTATTGACAAACATTACGGAGAGTACCCCTACAAACAATATTCTTTCATTCAAGGTGGTGATGGAGGCATGGAATATCCGATGGCCACCCTGCTCAAAGGTGCCGGTGAAGGAGTTGTACTGCACGAATGGATGCACAGCTGGTACCAGATGATCTTGGGAACCAATGAATCATTGTACCCCTGGATGGACGAAGGGTTTACCAGTTTTGCAGAATCCAATGTTCAGAATTTTATACATGATAACAGAGACTCATTTCCCCATCTTGGTGCCTACAATGCTTATATCGCTCTTTCAAAAAGTGATTTCAATGAGCCACTGACAACCCATTCAGACCATTACAGCACCAACACTGCCTACAGTACCAATGCCTATTCAAAAGGTGAAGTGTTCATGGAACAACTGGGCTACATTGTTGGAGCTCCAGTCAGAGACAGTATCCTGTTGAAATATTTTCAAACATGGAAGTTCAAGCATCCCAATGTAAATGACCTGATCAGGCTGGCTGAAAATGAAAGCGGCATTCAGCTGGATTGGTACAAGGATTTCTTTGTCAACACCACCAAAACGATTGATTATGGGATCGACAGCTTGTGGGACGAGAGTGGAAAAATGAAAATACGGCTGAGGAATGCAGGAACCATGCCCATGCCCATTGACATTGAAATGGTATTCAAGGATGGATCAAGAGAAACTGCTTATATCCCACAGTACCTCATGTTTGGCAGCAAGCAAAATGAAGAGCCTGCCATCAAGCGTACCGTTGGTGAACCCTGGAAATGGACCCATCCCACCCATGTGATCACTATAGACAGGAAACTGCTTGATTTAAAGAAAATTGAAATAGACCCTACCAAAAGGATGGCAGACAACGAAAGAAGAAACAATAAACTTGAGCTGACCTGGTAGGCTTATTTTTCGCCAATTCTTTTTTGCAAATTGTGGAAAAGGTCAATGAGCTGAGAATACATCAGGGTCATCTCTGACTCTGTTTTCTTGATCGTATCATCTTCAATTTCCCTGATCAAACCGTCAAAACCATTGATGCCGATGGATTTGATCATCACTTTCTCCCTGTGGAGTGTTCTCTTTGCACTTGCCCAATCACTAGCAGGAACACTGATTTGCCATTCACCCAATGCATGACCCACTTCATCCAATAAATATTCCATCATTTTCGCAAGCTGGGCAGGTTCATTACCCGCCATTTCAGAAATATTAGCAATGATCTTTTTGTGGATGGACTGATAATATTTTTCCTTGACCGATCCTGTCTTGAAGAAAAGGCACAAACGATGCTGGAGATTTTTTTGGTCAATGGGCTTGGTGATACAATCCGCAAAACCAAGGTTCAACATATGGTTTACCTCAGACTTAAAGGCTGCGGCAGTCAGGGCAATGACAGGAATGGTTTCTCCGTGGCTCTTTCTGATCAATGCTAATGCTGTAGGACCATCCATGATAGGCATCTGAACATCCATCAGCACCAAATCATATTTGTTTTTATTGATCATCTCAACGGCCTCAAGCCCATTTTCGGCCTCTTCCGGAATCCCTTTCATATTCTTGACCATCAGGGCAAAAAGCATCCTGTTCAGTTTGTTGTCCTCAACAATCAGGATTTTCTTTCCTTCAATCAATCCACAGTCATCAAACTCAACAGCATCTTTCATCAATTCATCAGCAGCAACCATCTCAAAAGATATCTCTACCATCACTTTGGTGCCAACGTCTTTTGTACTCTCAATCCAAATCTTTCCTCCCATCAGGTTAACGAGGGTTCTGGTAATGGCCAGTCCAAGTCCTGAGCCGGTATGGCGGTGATTGTTCTCATTGACCTCCTGGTAAAAATCATCAAAAATATGTTTGAGCCCTTCTTCAGAGATGCCAATACCAGAATCTTCACAGGTAAATAAAATACGTTGTGTCTGGTTCTTCTCTTCAATCATCATGCTTGAAAGTTTGATGGAACCGGAATCAGTAAACTTGATTGCATTCCCTACAATATTGATCAATACCTGCCTGATGCGCACTTCATCAGCAAAAAGATTGGGATCTATTTTTCGGTCGAAATCTGTTTCAAAGTTAAGGCCCTTCTCTTTTGCTTTGGGTCTGAGAATATTCTCTACACTTTTATTGATGTCCTTAAGAGAAACAATTTCTTTTTCAATGCTCATCTTCCCTGCTTCAATCTTGGACATGTCAAGGATATCATTGATGATGCCCAACAAACCATGGG
The DNA here is from genome assembly GCA_021299175.1 of Chitinophagaceae bacterium. Classification (GTDB taxonomy): domain Bacteria; phylum Bacteroidota; class Bacteroidia; order Chitinophagales; family Chitinophagaceae; genus Pollutibacter. Next base: position 15,374 of record JAJTFY010000017.1, on the reverse strand, counting down.
CGGCGTCACTGATGTTTTTTACAAAATAATGTTGTTGTTCGTTGAGCTGAGACATGGACAACTGTTCAGCCAGCCCCATAATGGCATTCATGGGTGTCCGTATTTCATGGCTCATGTTGGAGAGGAAGGCAGACTTTGCTTTTTCTGAAGCAATGGCCCTGTTTTTCGCATCCACAAGGCTTTTTTGTAATTGCCTGTTTTGTGTAACATCCGTATAACTCCAAAGCTGCCCTTTGAAAGTATTCTCTATGATGATGGGAACATAGTCCCTTTCCAGAATCCTGCCGTCGTTGAACACCACCTCTTGCCCAATAAGTGGTTCCTGCTTACCCATCATGCTGAATATATCAGTTTTGACCTTTTCGGCATCTTTGAAAAGCGCAAGTGACTGTTGAAGAGAGTCCAGACAATTAACTCCAATCATCTCATGAGGCTGCACGGGGATTTGAAAAAGATTGCAAAACTGCCTGTTTACCAATACAACACCGTGATTCTCGTCTTCCACAAGAATTCCCTTACCCAGGTTACTCATCAAATACTGCAAACGGTTTGCATTGATGGCCTTTGAATTATCCCTGCAGACACAAACCATACCACCATCAGGAAGGCTGGTAAGAGAAATATATTGCATCACAGGCTTTTTATCTTTGCTGATGCCTATGGTTTCACCCGACCAATTGCCATTTTTTCCCAAAACCGGGAATACCTCCTTCTGTAACCTTTCTGCTGCTTCTGGTGTATATATACTTTGCCAGGATTTTCCGTACAATTCATCTGCAGAATCATAACCGAATAAATCTGCATGGGCCTTGTTCATGTACATGTAATTGCCACTTTTATCAAGAAGGGCAATGCCGTCGAATGCATGCTCAATGGCAGTCAACTTTGCGGGTGTCAACATGGTGTTTTTATTTGTAATTCAATCCATCACAATTTCACGTATTTTACTTTTCATAGAAGAGGGAAATACGTAAAAAAATGAGGAAAACCACTTTTAATATTGTTCAATGCTTTGTATCAACAACAAGTCGAATGTAGAACAATATAAATGAACCCGTCTTTTATTTATGAACAGGCTACTATTTTTAGTCGTTTTTAGTAGCTAATTACAGAATAAATGAGCCCTGTTATAAATATTATTAATAATCAATATTAACTTGCTCGTTAGAGGAAGATTATGACCAGAATAGGTATCATAGAAGACAATATTTTTTTGCTGAAGAGCTTCAGGGATTACCTGAACAGTGCAGAGGGAATGACTGTTGTTTTTTCCTGTGCCTCTATGGAAGAAGCCAGGGAGCAAATCGAATTAAAACAATCCCTCTCACCTGATATCATTTTATTGGATATTTTCTTACCCGGCGAATCCGGGCTAGATGGCATACCTTACCTCAAGAGTAAATTTCCAGGATCCAAAATCATCATGCTCACTGCATACAATGAAGACAGCCTGATCATCAATTGTCTCAAACAAGGTGCCTCCGGTTATGCATTAAAAACTGCACAATTGAGCCATTTGATTGAGGTAATCAATAAAACCAGCAGAACAGGCGCCTTCATTGATGAACTCTCTGTTGGAAAAGTAATCAGCAACCTTCAATTAAAAAAAGAGTCAAGCTTCAAAGACATATTGACTTTTAGGGAAAAAGAGATTGTTGCATTGGTTGAAAAAGGGTATAGCTATAAGCAAATGTCTGATACACTTTTTGTGACTACATATACCATCAATTATCACCTGAAGAACATCTATAAAAAACTCAATATCCACTCCAAGTCAGAGCTTTTGTCCAAAATCATGGATGAAAACAAAGACTAACAACTGTAAACATCAATTTCGCTGTATCTTTGCGGCCTCTCAAGTCCTTGCCACATGTCGAATCCAGCGCAGCCCATCAATTTCAACAATACTGAAAAAGCCTTCGCCTATAAAACTGACCGCGACCTGAAGAGGGCCCGTTTTTTATTTTCTGCCATGCATGTAGCACCCTTGGTGAAATTGGGAACGAAAATCACTCCCTGGGCCATCAAATCAGGTCTTCCAGTCAAAGGAATTATCAAAAATACCTTGTTTCGGCAATTTGTGGGAGGTGAATCCCTTGAGGAGACGGTTGGTGTTGCTGACATGCTTGAAAAATACAACGTACAGGTGATCCTGGATTATGGGGTCGAGGGAGGAGAAGGTGATGAAAACAAATATGAGGCAGAGGCCAATTATTTTATCAAAGTCATCCAGTTTGCATCTACGAGAAAAAACATACCCTTCATCAGCATCAAAATAACCGGCCTGGTTTCCATTTCACTCCTTGAAAAACTGGATACTACCCTATTTACAAAGGGCACAGAGCCATTGCGCACCCGGTTTAACAATAAGCTTGAAGGATTGAGCCAGGAAGAAAAGGGCCAATGGGAACAACTCATTGCCAGAACATCGCGCTTATGCCAGGCAGCATCTGATGCCGGCATTGGTATCATGATTGATGCAGAAGAATCCTGGATTCAAGATGCAATAGATGCAGTAGCAACGGAGATGATGGCGCAATTCAACCATGGAAAAGTTGTTGTATACAATACCATTCAACTTTATCGCTCAGATCGGCTATCATACCTCACTAAGACTCTTGAAGAGGCTGCGCAATCCGGATTTATTGCCGGGCTAAAACTGGTCAGAGGGGCTTACATGGAAAAAGAAAGGGCAAGGGCAGAAAAATTGGGCTATCCATCGCCTATCCAACCCAACAAGGAGTCAACAGACAGGGATTATGATGCGGCAGTTCAGCTTTGCATAGCAAAAATAGAATTGGTTTCCATCATCGTTGCCAGTCACAATGAAAAAAGCAATTTATTGGCTGCGAATGAATCTGGATCCAAACAACTTCCAGCAAACCATCCTCACCTGCATTTCTCACAGCTGTATGGCATGAGCGATAACCTCACCTTCAATCTGGCAGATGCCGGATACAATGTTTCAAAATATCTCCCCTTCGGCCCTGTTCATGAAGTGATTCCCTATTTGATGAGAAGGGCACAGGAAAACAGTTCCGTTTCTGGTCAAACAGGTAGGGAGCTCGAGCTCATCAAGCGGGAGTTTTCAAGAAGAAAAATCTGACATCATCCAAAATTAACATTACGTATTTATACGTAATGAAATTGATGGTAATTACTCCTTGCGAAAAAAAGCATTCAAGCTGTTTTAGTGGACAGTTGAATATTTAGTAAATTCATATTCATTAACCTTTATACATGTACGGCATTATCAATCAATCGATTCAAGACTTAGTGGTCAAAGAATTTGGCGAAGAAACCTGGCTAAAAATAATTGCAAAAAGCAAGATTGACGTGCATGAGTTTCAGAATCATCAGGTCTATGATGATACGTATACTTACCGACTGGCAGGGGCAGTTTCTGAAGTATTGCATACCGATCTCAACACGGTTTTAAAGATGTTTGGGGAATTCTGGATTCTTGATATTTCCCTGAAAAAATATCCCTCCATGATGGCTTCGGGAGGTCTGAACTTCAAAGAATTCATGTTGAATCTGCCCAACTTTCACAACAGGGTCTATCTGACCTATCCTGAACTTGTGGCCCCGGAATTCAAAGTCCGGATGGATGGGGATTCCATGTTGGTTGAATACCATTCACAGCGTCCTGGGCTGACGGCCATGATGGAAGGAATGCTTCATGGTATTGTTAAAATGTTCAATGAGCCAGGCGTACTGATTGTACTTGAAACTAAAAAAATAAACAGTGATCTTGACCATGACCTATTCAGGATCATATGGGAGAAGTAAAATCCAACGATACAAAACCTTCAGTTCAATTACCTGAGATAGATCGGCTTTTTCCCTTCTACTTCATTGTGGATGAAGGCATGTCCATCATCAAGAAAGGCCCTTCCCTGGAAAAAATGCTGTCAGGCAAACATGCATCAATTGATTCATTCCACAACAGCTTTTACATTATCAGGCCAAAATCGAGTACCCAACCGGATTTTGAAAAACTCAAAGCGATTTGTTCCGGATTTGTTTTGATCGGGCTTCACGGTTTTAATAATACCCTACTGAAGGGCCAGTTTGAGCACAGGGCTGATGAAAATCAAATAGTTTTCTTCGGATCCCTCTGGGCGGAAGAACACGAGAAATTGCTTGAACTGGGGCTAACCTATTCCGATTTCCCTGCCTATGATGCCATTTTCGATATTCAACAGATGAAATCTGTATTGAAAAATGAACATGAAGACCTTGAAAAATTAAAGCAGGAACTCACCATCATTAATCAATCCTCAGACCTTTTTTTAAACCTGCACAGCAGTGGTCTCATCCGAAAGTCTTCACCAAGTGCTAAGGAAATGTTGGGATATGAACCCTCGGAGATGATTGGGATGCAGTTTCAGGATCTATTGTTTGATGTAAAAGAGTTAGACCTAAAAAATGAAATTGCTGAAATCATCAAGTCAGGTAAATCAAGAGAGTATGTGACTTTTATTTTATCTAAACACAATGAAAAAATAGGTGCAGGTTTTGCACTGTCGCCAGTAATCACCAATAATAAGAGCTCCACTCAAATTGTTTGTGTGATAAGAAATATCACTGAAAGGTTACAGAATAATGAGGAGATCAAAAATCTTGCATCGTTTCCCAATGAGAACCCCAACCCTATCTTCCGGATTGATTTTGATGGCAAGATTTTGTTCAAAAACAACAATGCCAATTCAATTTCAAATGTTATTTATGAAGGTGCCATCTTCAACATCAAAAACTTTTGGACACATATCCTAACAATCAGGCCTAGAGAAAACCAGCTAACCGTTGATGTGATTGCCAACAATAGAAACTATTCTTTTACAATCATCAAAAGAAAGGAAATCAACGAATACAACGTCTATGGGGCAGATATCACCGACAGGGTAGAAACAGAGCAAAGGGCTCAAGATAACTTCAACAGGTTGAATAATTTTCTAGAGTCAACAAACGATGTCTACTACCTGATTTATCAAAAAAACAAAACAAAAAACTTTTTTACATCAAGATGGCCTTTGTTCATGGGATTCAATCCAAAGGTTGGAGATGTTTGGGGAGAAAAAAGGGAATGTATCCTTGACGAGTTTAAGAAAGTATATGATGATGCCATAAGAGAGTTCCAACTCAATGGCAGCATGACAGTGCGTTACAAGGTTAAAAACAAAGTGTCGGGCCAGATCAGGTGGATACTGGAAGAAGGTAAGATCAAGTTTGACTCAAACCTGAATGATGAGATTATTTCAGGAAGATTAACCGATATCACCGCAAGTGAAAACTACAGAAACCAGGTTCGGGAATCTGAAGAAAGATTTCAACTCATTACGGAATCAATGCCTGTGATGATTTGGGTTTCTGGGCAAGACAATAAAGTTTCTTATACCAATCAGGCCTCTAGGGACTTCTTTGGCTTTGACCTCAAAGAAATTCCTGACCAATCAGTGTTTGCAGAAGTTGTTCATCCGGACCACAAGAAAACTGCCATTGATGACTGGATGTTGCACCTGCTTGCCAAACAAAAATGCGAGATGCAATATCTCGTCAGGAACAAACATGGTGAATACAGATGGGTTTATGAAATAGCTGTACCACGCTTTACCCAAGATCATGAATTCCTTGGATATATTGGAACCGCTTTCGACATCACTTCAGAGCGAAAAATGTTCTATACCCTCGAGGAAGAGAAGAGGAAATATGAGATGATTTCGAATAAATCTGCGGACATCATCTTTCTGATCAACAAGGAAGGCATCATTGAGTATGTCTCTCCCTCTATCAAGAGAATTCTTGGATTTACTGAACAGGAAACCATTGGAAAATCTTTTTTCAGTCTCCCATCAGAAGACAGCACCATCAGCATTGAAGACTTCGCTGAGAATCACCTGGGGACACAGCGTGCATTGAGCTTTCAGATGCAGGACAAGCAAAAAGAATTAAAATGGATTGAAGCGGTATACAGCAATTTCAGTGAAGATGAACTTGGAGGCGACAAATTGCTTATCCACGTTCGTGATATCAATGAGCAGTACATGGCACAAACCATGGTCATCGAGAATGAGGCAAAATACAGGAACCTCTTTTCAAACATGAACCTCGGGATCATGGAAGTGGACAATGATGAAAGAATTCTCTATGTCAATCCTTCATTTGAACGCATTTCAGGATATGAACAGGATGAGCTGCTGGGCAGCAAGGCAGACAATATTTTTCTTACAGAACTTTCAGAAAAAGAAATCAACCTTCAGGAACGCCGAAATCGTCAACATGGCAAAGAAGGCCTTTATGAAATCAAGATAAAAAAGAAGAATGGAGACCTTGCCACATGGGTTATCAGTGGTGCACCAACATTTGACCTGAAAGGCAAAGTCCGTGGCTCTATTGGAATCCACTGGGATGTAACAGATATCCGAAACCTAGAAACCAAGATACTTTTTGAAAGTGTTCAAAAGGAGAAAGAGTTGATGGAAGCCAGACTTCAGGCAGAAGAAGAACAACGTGATGTCATCGGCAGAGACCTTCACGATGGGGTGGGACAAATGTTGGCCTATATCAGTGTCTACTTCAATATCCTCAAGGAAAAAGAAACAATCAATACAGAAGATATTGACAAGGCACAGTCCACCATCAAAAAAACCATTGACGAGGTAAGAAGACTTTCAAGAAACCTTGCCCCGCCAGCCATCAAAGACCTTGGCTTCAGAGAGGCCGCCATTGAACTGATTGCAAGTTATTCAATCATACCAAAGCCTTCCTTCAACCTGAAAATATACAAGGGAAAGGATCCGGATAAATTCCTGTATGAACACAAAATCATGATGTTCCGTGTACTACAGGAACTGAGCAGCAATACCTTTAAATATGCCAATGCCGATAAAGTTGAGATCAAAATAGAACAAAATAAGAAGGGAATGCAGATGATCTACAAAGACGATGGGGTTGGTTTTGAAATGGCCACTGTAAAGAAAGGAATCGGACTGAAAAGCATTCTTTCCCGCGTTGAGTTCTATGGTGGGGAAGTAAAAATAAAAACCAAACCTGGAGAAGGTATCGAAGTATTCATTAATTTACCATTTGAATTAACATTATGACCAAAAAGATCCGAATTATCATCGCAGATGACCACTTGCTGATTGCTGAAACCTGGGCTACCCTGATCAACATGGATCCGGAATTTGAGGTCGTAAAAGTTTATGACAATACAAAAAGTCTCATTGACGAAATAACTGATGTAAAACCTGATATCGCCATCCTTGACATCAACATCAATCCGTTTTCAGGAATTGAGGCTACTAAAATGATCAAAAAGTTGGCTCCTGGTACCAGAATCATCGGTGTCTCCATGCACAATCAACCATCTTTTGCAAAGAAGATGATCAGAAATGGTGCAACAGGCTACGTAACGAAGAACTCGAACAAGGTAGAAATGTACGATGCCATCCGCGCTGTAATGAAAGGTGAAAAATACATTTGCGCTGAAATTCAACGGAACATCACCAATCAATTGCTGGTGGATGAAGACGACAATAAATTGAGCAAACTGACTGAAAGGGAAATCGAGATCATTAAATTGATCAAGAATGGCAGTACCAACAAGGAAATTGCTGAATCTTTGTTCCTATCACCAAGAACCGTAGAAACCCATAGGGCAAGGATTCTGAAGAAATTGGACCTGAAAAACTCATTGTCACTGGTAAAGTACATCAATGAGTCATTCATGGATCTTTAGACGCTGATTTTAAAAAATCAGTCTCCCCAAATATTGTCCTTGCCTTCAAGCCAATCCTTTACCAACGTTGTGGTAACAGATTTAGGCCTTTCGAGTGGCATTCCAAGGGCCCTGTCCCAACAGAGACTGGCCAAAACACCCAAGGAACGGCTCACGCCAAACAATACGGTGTAGAATTCATATTCTACCATGCCGTAATGCACCAGCAAGGCTCCACTGTGTGCATCAACATTGGGCCATGGATTTTTCACCTTGCCTAGTGCGCTCAAAATTTCAGGAACAGTTTCATAGATTGACCAAACGGTTTGAACCAGAGGGTCATTGGGCATATGTTTCTTTCCAAACTCCATTTGAGCGGTAAACCTTGGATCGGTTTTCCTCAAGACAGCGTGTCCATATCCAGGAACTACCTTGCCCTCAGACAGGGTTTTTTTGACATATTCTGCAATTTGTTCTTTAGAAGGAAGTTCAACCCCCAATTTTTCACGCATTTCAAATATCCACTTGATCACTTCCTGGTTGGCCAGTCCGTGCAAAGGACCTGCCAATCCATTCATACCAGCTGCAAAGCTGAGAAACGGATCACTGAGCGCAGAGCCAACCAAGTGGGTTGTATGGGCGGATACATTACCTCCCTCATGGTCTGCATGGATGGTCATGTACAAACGCATCAATTCCTTAAACCCTTCATCATCATATCCCATCATATGGGCAAAATTACCAGACCAATCCAGCAATCCGTTGGGTTCAATATGCTGGCCATCCCTGTATTTTCTTCTATAGATATAGGCGGCGATCCTGGGCAAACGGGCGATAAGATCTAGTGTATCATCAAAAGTCGCATCCCAATAATCTTTTTTGTTCATGCCAGACCCGTATGCTTTGGCAAAATGACTTCCATTCTGCAAGGCCATGATGGCCACTACAAACATGGTCATCGGATGGGATGATACAGGCAGTGCCTCGATGGTATCGAACACATAGTTCGGTACATGTGAACGCCTTTGCAGGGTGGCAGTGATGGTATCAGCCTCTTCCTGGGTAGGAAGTTCACCGAGCAACATCAAATGGAATAGACCTTCAGGAAGTGGTTCAGAGCCACCTTCGACCGCTGGCAATTTCTCCTTCAGCTCTGGAATGGAATACCCACGAAAACGAATGCCCTCATTGGCATCCAGCAAGGATGTTTCAGAGACCAGTCCGGTCATGCCTCTCATGCCCTGGTATATCTGAGACAGGGTAACCTCACCGATCACCTTGTTTCCATGTTCTTTGATCATTTGCTTGATCTCTGCACCAAGGAGGTCTGCCTTTACCTTAAAGCGCTCTTTTATTGAATCCATTGGAAAAAATTATGAAATTGTAGTCTGAATTTTTGGATGCGTAAAGGTAAAACAAAGCGACCGAGGTGCACAAGCTTTTGAAAAAAATAATTGAATTATTTCGGGGCTTTCTTGTACAGATACAAGGTCAATCCTCCAAAAATCACATTGGGAATCCAGGCGGCCAGATAGGGATCAAGGTCACCCTTGGTAGAAAATATAGTAGAGAACCGATCAGCCAGGATAAATACGGCACAAATGATGATGCCCATCGCGAGGTGAACACCACTCCCACCCCTGATTTTCCTGCAAGCCAAAATGGCTCCAATAAGGGTCAGGAGCACTACGGCAACAGGTGTTGCAGTCCGATGGGCATTTTCCATTTCGAGCTCCTTCACCGTTTCAGAACCGCGCAATCTTTCCTTTTGAATGCGCCGTTGCAGGTCTGGGGAAATCATCCTTGCCTGTAAAAATTCATCGCGTTTGAGTTCAGAGGGAAGGAATGGCAATTTCTTAAAAACCTCGTATTCAAAACTTACATCCTCCGTTAATCCATTGAGCCTTCGCTCCACCACCCCATTCAGTTTCCATTTTCTTTTGGAAGTATCCCAGGTAAAATTATCAGCCCTGAGATTGTAAATTACTTGATTACCGCTGATGGTTTCCATAAACAAATTGCCCCCCGCTTTGCTCGTGGTGTCATAATAGCGCATGCCTGCATAGCTGAAGGAGTCCGTACGCATGTAAATCCCACCATTGGTTGTTTGTGGTAGGGCAATCTTGGTATACTTGGCTTCAAAAGTTGTACGGATCGTGTTGGCCTTGGGAATGATGTAGGCATTGGCGTACCAGAGGATGGAACCCAGCAAGATCCCACCAACCCAATAGGGCCTTAAGATCCTTTGAAGACTAACACCAGAAGAGAGAATGGCAATGAACTCAGAGAGATTTGCCATTTTTGATGTGAAAAAAATGACAGAAATAAAAACGAAAAGAGGAAAAAGCATGGCAACAATATGAGGAATGAATCCTACATAATATTGCATGATGATCTGGTTCGCAGTCAACCCGGAGTCCGCAAAATCATCCGTATGCTCACTGATATCAATCACCGTACTGATCGTTGTGAGCAGGATCAGTGAAAAGAAAAAAGTAGTCAGGAACTTTTTGAGAATGTACCAGTCAATCTTCCTCATCATAACCCTGCAAAAGTATCATTTAATCCTTACCCAAGAACTTGGCATAGGTTTCAAGACACCTTTTTCTTGCTACTTCATGCACAACCATTGGCTGGGGATACTGGAGCGTATCAAATTCAGGCACCCATTTTCTGATGTAAATTCCCTGCTTGTCAAATTTTTCCGTCTGAAGGGCTGGGTTGAAAATCCTGAAATATGGTGCTGCATCGCAGCCTGATCCTGATGCCCATTGCCAGCCACCATTGTTGGCAGCCAAATCATAATCAAGGAGTTTTGCTGCAAACCAGGCTTCACCCCAGCGCCAATCAATCAAAAGGTGTTTGGTCAAGAAGCTTGCAGTGATCATCCTGACCCTGTTGTGCATGAATCCTGTGGCCATGAGCTCACGCATGCCAGCGTCAACAATTGGATAGCCGGTTTCGCCCTTGCACCATTTCTGAAAATCTTCCTCGCTGTTTCTCCACTCAATAGCATCATAAGCCTTTTTGAAAGACAGGCCCTTCCCCACATGAGGAAAATTGGAAAGGATCATGTGATAAAAATCCCGCCAAATCAGCTCATTTAGGAATGTCTCGTTCAATCCCCTTGCATATTCAACCAGTTTCCTGATGCTGATGGTGCCGAACCTGAGGTGCACCCCAAACCTGGAAGTGCCATTGATAGCAGGAAAATTGCGATCATCCGTATAGCCTTTGACCAATGCATCTGGCACGGTGGATTTGGGAAAAATCCAGGCTTGCACTGAAAACCCCATAGATGCAAGCGAAGGAATGGCATTGTCAGGATGCCGAAAGCAATTGTCTAAGAATTTTTCTGAGGGTGAAAATGAAATGGGATTGGACAGTAAACGTGACTTCCATTTTCTGGAATACGGAGTGAACACTGTGTAAGGAGATCCGTCATCCTTGCTCACCTCCAATTTTTCAAAAACTACCTGGTCTTTGAATGTCTGGAACCCTACCCCGTTACTCTCCAGTATTCCCCTGATGATCTGATCACGCTGCAAGGCATAATCCTCATAATCGTGGTTGGTGAAAACGGTTCCAATGGAATAATGGGATAAAAGGTCCTCAAAAGCCTTCTCTGGTGAGGTGTAGTAGCATTTTATGGCGGATCCAAAACCGATAAGCTCATCTTGCATAGAACTCAGCGCGTCATGGATGTATTGCACCCGAAGGTCCACGGGCTTTTCAAGCTTGTCGAGGATATTTTTATCAAAAATGAAAACTGGAAGTACAGGCTTTCCGCTGCTCAGGGCTTGAAACAAGCCAGTGTTATCAAATAAGCGAAGATCACGGCGGAACCAAAAAATATTAACCTCAGGTTTGTTAGACATGTTTGTTTAACAAAACCGAGGTTGTTTGGTTGAATGAAAAGCGAGTTCTGATTGATTTTAGGGGAAATTCTCAGACAATGTGCCTGATCAATTGGCCATGGGTCTGTTTTCAATGATGCCGGATTTTACGGCATACATGACCAGACCGGCCAGTGATTTGGCACCGGTTTTAACCTTTAACTTGTCCCTAATGGCTTCTACCGTTCTTGGACTAAGGTCTACCAGATCAGCAATTTCTTTTGTGCTTTTCTCCTCGCAAATCATGCGAAGGATGGTGATTTCCTTGTCGCTCAATTTGGCGTCAACAGGCAAACTTGCCTCAGCCTGGCGTTTTACCCTCAAACCATCAATAAGGGCTTTATTGGTAAGCTGATTAAAATAATACTCCTGTTCATGAACGGTTTTGACCGCTTGGTAGATGATTTCTGAGTCAGAATTCTTCGTTAAATATGAATTGGCACCCAGTTCCATGAGTTTTGAAATCATCGAGTGATCATTGTGCATGGTAAGCATGATCACCTTGATGTCTGGATATAATTTTTTAATTTCAGGCAATGTATTGATGCCATCCATGATGGGCATCTGGATATCCAACAAAATAACATCAGGCTGAACATGCTTGAGAACAGTCAGCAACTGCATGCCATTGTCTGCCTCAGCAATCATTTTAATGTCTTTGTGAACAGATAAGGCTGATTTAACTCCTGCCCTGAAAAGGACATGATCATCGGCTATGGCTACTTTTATGGGTTCATTCATGTTAGGGCGTTTAGGTTTGTTCTGGATATGTGGATGATTGAATAATATGCAATATTAGACGAAATCAGGTTGAAGATACACAGTAGAACTACCCTTTTATTGGGTTGCAGAAATTACGGTCATGTTTTATCTGCAAAGCAAAATCAAAAATAATTCATTTTTAATACGTTGCATATCAATTAGATACGAACTTATTGAAGATAAAAACAATGAATTTTAATGTGACGGTGTTTTTCTCTTTTAAAATGGGGTTTTTCTCAGTTTTAGTTTTGTACTATAATTAAATTTGAAAAAAAATAGACAAATAATGTACTTTCTTTATTTATTACAAATACTGAATATAGCAATTGCAACTTTTACTATCATAATTGGCTTGAGGTCATTTAGAAATCTTAAAGAAAATAGAATACTTATTTTAATTCCTTTACTATCACTAGTTCAAATTATTTTGACAGAGTTGAAGGGATTGGTTCGAAAAGTTGAACTTTCAACCTTCACGAATAATATGATATCTACTTATATATACTTAGAATTCATTTTAATTATTATATATCTCTGGAAATTAAGTAAAACCCTAAGACATAAAGCTTTTTCAATGGCTTTAATCCCAATAGGTATAGTTTCAATTATTATATCCCTATACTATATAAACATCATAAGGCCATTAAAAGTGGAAGTACTTTCTTTAATTGAAGGTCCAATTATATTAATAACGGCTTTACTTATTAATATCGAACTAATTAAAAAAGGAAATATCAAAAACTACTCTAGAGATTCAAATCTGATTGCCACATTCGGAATATTTTTTTCATTTATAATTTCTTGGCCTACGAGTATTGTACAAAATAATATATTAAGTTATTATTCTCCTTTTTTCAAATTGAATTTCATTTACAACTCAATCGCTTATATAATTTTATTTTCTTCATTGTCATATTCATTTTATGTTACAAGAAAATATAGAACTATTTAAATTCGTATTTTCAGGTCTATTCGTAATAATAATATTAATCATATTGATTATTATATTGGCATCTATATATTCAAAAAAACAATTAAAATTAGAATCTGAAATATCCTTATTAAATGTAAGAAACGAAAAAGAAATTTTAAAAACTCAAATTGAAATTCAAGAGGATACATTTAATAAAATATCCCGTGAAATCCATGACAATATTTCACTCGGATTAACGCTTTCAAAGCTGCAAATCACAAATTATCTGGAATTAGATCAATCAAACAAAGATCTGCTAACATCCTCGTTACAGCTGATAACAAAATCGCTTGTCGACCTCAATGATATTTCCAAATCCCTTGATTCCAGTCAGCTTTTTTCCCATGGAATTGTTGATGTAATGAAGGCGGAAATTGCAGTGATTGGCCGTTCAAAAATTGTGGATATTGTATTTGAAGTCAGCGGAGAAGTTCTCTTCCTCGATTCAGAAAAAGAGCTCATCATATTTAGGATTTTCCAGGAAGCATGCAACAATATCCTTAAACATGCGAAAGCGAGCACCATCACCATCGATCTTATGTATGAAGAGAACTACTTACACTTAAAGATATCTGATGACGGAATAGGCTTCAATATCGATGACACTATGAAAACCAAAGAAATTAGAAAAATGTCAGGACTAAAATACATTTATCAAAGGGCTGAAATCATAGGCGCAGAAACAAAAATTTATTCAACACCCAATATTGGAACAACTATTCACATTAAAATTCCGCTAAATCAATTACAACCATGAAAAATGATGTTATAAAAGTAGCCATGGTAGACGATCATGTGCTTTTGCGCAATGCACTTACTTCACTCATCAATAATTCCGGCAAATGCAAGGTTATTTTTGAAGCATCCAATGGAAAAGAGCTGATTAAACAACTCGAGAATAAACATTTCCCAAATGTAGTCATTCTTGATGTAAACATGCCAGAGATGGATGGCCATGCAACAGCCACCTACCTTCAACAACATTTCCCAGAAATAAAAATATTGATGCTGACCATGTATGATTCAGAACTGGCATTAATCAGGTTGTTAAAGACAGGTGTAAAGGGATTCATGAAAAAAGATATTCACCCTAACGAGCTCCTAGCAGCCATTGAATCAGTGCATGAATTCGGTCATTATTATTCTGCTCAAACAAGCAGTAAACTGGCTGGACTGTTTAGGAACAATCAGGACCAACAGCTATTGAACAAGGTGATGTTAACAGAAATGGAAATTGATTTTCTCAAATATGCCTGCTCTGAACTTACCTACAAGGAAATAGCGGGTAACTTAAAAATGAATCCACGGGCAATTGACGGCATGAGGGACAATCTCTTTACAAAATTGGATGTTAAAAGCAGGGTTGGACTGGCCATGTATGCTATCAAGCATGGCGTGGTTACAATTTAGTCAATCAATTTATTCCTGGTGCCATACATGATTAAACCTGCAATGGTCTTTACTCCTATCTTGGTTTTCATGTTCTGCCGGATTGTTTCAATTGTTCTTGGCGAAAGAAAAACCTCTTTGGATATCTCTTCGGTTGTCTTATCCTGTGCAATCAAGCGGAGGATACTGATCTCTTTTTCAGTAAACTTCACCGCATTAGGATAGAATTGACGTGTGGTTTTCTTCTGCTGCAACTTCATTAAGACAGCCTTGTTAAGCAAATCGTTGAAATAGAAATCATCGTTCATGCAGGTAAGTATCGCATTGTAGATTTCTTCAGGATCAGTAGTCTTGGTAAGATAGGCATTGGCGCCCATTTCCATCATTTTGGAGATCATTTCCTGATCATCATACATGGTCAAAACAATAATCCGGACTTCTTCATATTCTTTCCTGAGCAAGGAAATGGCATTGATACCATCCATTTCCGGCATTCTAATATCCATTAACAGAACATCTGGCAATTTGATCTTCATTTTATGAATCAAATCTTTACCATCCTCAGCCTCCCAAATGATTTTGAGGTATTCTTTTCCTGAAAGTGCCATTTTAATCCCATCACGGAAAATCT
>JAJTFY010000102.1 GCA_021299175.1 Chitinophagaceae bacterium | reverse complement strand
CAAGGAGAAAAGGCCATTGCAAAGGTGAACAACAATGTATATGTTGTTACGATTCCGCAAACAGGTAAAACAATCAATATTTCAGTTGCAGATGCTGCCAATGCTGAATTTCCGAGTATCAGGCTTACAGAAATTGGAGGAGAGTTTCCATATTGGGAAGCCAATGCACAGAAAGTTCATTTCAGTCTCGGTGCTGCACACTTTGTATATGATTTGAATAAATCAAGAGCATTGGACGACAGTTTGAAACTTGCAAAAAAATTGGCAGAGCAATCAAAAACAACCGATACCACTAAAAAGGCATCTGTTAAAAAAGAAGACCCCACTTACAAACCTGAAGAAACATGGGTGAAGATTTATTATAAAAAAGACATTCCATCATCTGCGATTTTATTGAAGGGTGCGAGGATTATAACCATGAAAGGTGATGAAGTTGTGAACGGAGATGTATTGGTGGTAAACAACAGGATTCAATCCGTTGGCAAAGGCATCAAAACTCCAGCAGGCACCAAAGTGATTGATGTATCTGGCAAAACAATCATACCTGGTTTTGTCGATGTGCATTCACACATGTGGCCATCGTGGGGAATTCATAAAACGCAGGTATGGATTTACGCAGCCAATCTTGCATATGGCGTTACGACTACCCGTGATCCTCAAACTGCTACATCCGATGTATTGACTTATGCGGATATGGTTGAAGCAGGACATATGGTTGGACCAAGGGTCTACTCAACGGGTCCAGGTGTTGGCTATTGGTTTTACAATATCAAAGATTCGGCTCAGGCAGAGAGTGTATTGAAGCAATACAGCAGGTACTACAATACACAATATATAAAGATGTATCTCACTGGTAATCGTCAGACACGTCAGTGGATCATTCAAGCAGCAAAAAATCAAAAGCTGATGCCGACCACGGAAGGTGGACTGGATTTTAAATTGAACATGACCAATCTATTGGATGGGTATCCAGGTCATGAACATTCGATTCCCATTTATCCTTTGTACAAGGATGTTACCAAAACAATCTCCGATGCAAAAATGGCTGTGACTCCAACTTTGTTGGTTTCGTATGGCGGACCCTGGGCGGAAAATTATTTTTATGAAAACGACAATCCATACAGCAATAAAAAATTGCAGTTTTTCACTCCTTATGAGGAGCTTGCTGCAAAGTCAAGAAGAAGAGCAACTTGGTTCTTGCCTGAAGAACATGTATTCCAGAAGCATGCCAAAAGCATGAAATCAATTGTAGAGCAAGGCGGATTGGCAGGTATTGGAAGTCATGGACAATTGCAGGGACTTGGATTTCATTGGGAACTGTGGTCCATGCAAAGCGGCGGCATGCGAAACATCGATGCCTTAAAAGTAGCTACCATTTTAGGAGCTGAAGCGTTGGGTCTCGATAAAGATTTAGGTAGTGTTGAAAAAGGAAAGCTGGCTGATCTGATTATTTTGGATAAGAATCCGCTGGAAAATATTCGGCATACGAATGCAATCAAATACGTGATGAAGAACGGAAGACTTTACAATGCTGACAATGGTGATGAAGTTGCACCAGCACTTAAAAAGTTAGAAAAAACCGAGTGGACGGATAAGGCACCTTCAAAAACAACCAATGTAGAGGATTAGATTTCTTTTTGTAACTTATGCATTCAAACCATATACCATGAAACGTCTCAAGATTGCTTGCCTTGTTTTCTTTTGTGTTTTTTCATTTTCTGCCCTGGCCCAGGGTCCGCGCGTCTTGGTTGTTACAGCTCACCCAGATGATGAAACCGGTTTTTCTGTGACCATGTTCAAGATTACCAAGGAGCTTCATGGTCAGGTAGACATGGCAGTGATGACCGATGGTGGCGGAGGATTTGCCGACTCTCAGCTCGGTGCTGTTTATTATGGACTTAATCTGACCGATTCGATGGTGGCGAGAACACATCTGCCATTGATCAGAAAACAGGAGATCACCAATGCAGCAAAAATTATGGGAGTGAGAAATATTTTTTTCATGGAACAGGAAGATGATTATTATACACTCGATATCAATCCATATATCTCAGGAAAGAATTGGGAAATAAAATATGTAGAGAGAAGAATGGATAAGATTTTAGCTGAGCGTCAGTATGATTTTGTGATCACGATGTTGCCTCATCCTGGTCAGCATGGTCACCACAAAACGGCTGCACTCATGGGAATCAGAGCAGTTCAGCGTTTCAAGGGAGCTACTAAACCCATCATCATCGCAGGAAGTCCGGCTCGTGCTGATTCAAAACCAGTTGAATTCACGATGTTGGAAGGATATCCTGAAACAAAAATCAGTCCAACTGCTCCAAGTTTCACCTTGAACAGAGCTTTCAGGTTCAAGGAGAATGATAAAGTAAGTTATAAAATCGTTGCAGACTGGGTTATTTCTGAATACAAATCACAAGGTGCGATTCAGGAAAATGGAATACACAGAACCGATTTGGAAGTCTACAGGTATTATGATTTGAATGACCCAAGTGGAATTGCAAAAGTTAAGAAGTTATTTGACGATTTGGCGAAAAGTGGATTTGCTGCTCCAACAAAATAGTTTTTCATGAAAAATATTTTTGTGATGCTTGTTCTTGCATGTTTTATTTCATGCAATAACAAAGAGGAAGTTTTTAACCCATCATTCAAATTGACTCCATCTGAGAAGTTTCTCTTCAAGTCATTTGTTGATTGCAATATGGCGGAGGCTTGGGTAGGCGACACACTTAGAATATTTGCAGGTAAATATGGCGAAGATCCCGTTTGGGGGGATTCAAAAGAGTTGGAATTTGCCAGCGGTAAAAATACAGACGAGGTATTTCTAACGCCTGCTGATCAATTCATTGATCCCATCATGCCCCCGAATGTAAAACCTGCTGAAAATGGTTTGCACGGTGCTGTATGGTTTGAAACAGTTTATCAATCTGCCAAAGATGCCTCTGGAAAAACACTTTATGCAATCTACCACAACGAAAACTATCCTGCCACACTGCCTTACAATGCAGCAACTGGTGAGGGATATATAGATACTTTATGGCCACAGGGGCTCACCGATGCTTCTTCTGCAGCTGCGGTTTGCAGGATTGGTGTGATGAAATCAACCGATGGCGGACATTCTTGGGAGAACAAAGGAATCTTTATTGAAGACCTTCAACCAAGAATGATTCTAAAACCGCATAACAATTCATTGACATTTGCAGGGGGCGTAGGTGATCCTTCTGCAGTGGCAAGTGGTGAATATTTGTATTTGTTCTATGGTGAATATGGTTATCCAGGTGAGTACAAGGCAGAAAAATATGATTCGGTTTTTGAAGCAAGTGGTCAATGCATCAGTATTGCCAGAATCAAAATAGCTGATTTGGACAATCCGGTTGGGAAAGCAAGAAGATGGAATGGAAAATCTTTTGATGCAGATTACAATGGAATCGGCAAGCCCATACAATCACTGTTGATTCCTGCTGCAGAAAAGGGTGGTGCTGCTTCCAGGGCTGGAGGAAATTTTCATTGGGGGCCATCGGTTAGTTGGAATGAATATCTCAATTGCTGGGTGATGATGATGGGCAGGGTAGAGGGACAAAAATGGATTGGAGACAAGATTTATATTTCTTTCAATAAAAACAAAGATTTGGGTGTGGGCGATCATTCACAACAGTGGTCAAAGCCTCAACTGGTATTGCAAAAGCCCGGACATGTACTATGGTATCCATCTTTGCAGCCATTGAATACCGAGGAGGATATCAAAAGCAAAAGAACCTGTTTGAGATTGGGTAAAAAAGCAAGGTTGTTTGTGAAAGACATGCTGGGTCCGCAAGCAGATTATGTCTCCGAATATATCATTGAGTTTGAGAAAAAATAATCACTTCACCGCTACTGCAATTTTACTGTCAGCTGTTCCATAATAAAGAAACCATTTGTTTTGGAAGTGGACCAATCCTTCAATGAAACAAACTTCATTTACTTCTCCCACCTTCTCATAATCTTTGTCAGGTTTGATGAAATAGCTATTTGTTCTGTTGATCAGCTGATAGGGTTTGGATGCGTCAAACAATGCCTGTCCCGCACTGTAGCTAAATTTGGGCAAGGTGCTGTCGTTGAAATTAGCCGCATTGCTTCCGTTGTATAACAATAGTATTCCATCTTTTGTCAACAATGCATACGGGCCCGGTTCAACCAGTCTGCTATCATGGTAGCCCATTCTTGGATGCATTACTTCAATCAATTTTTTGTTTTCTTCATTCTCAGCAGCAGTCCAATGTTTCAAATCATCTGAGTATGCCATGAAAAGATTGGTATCTCCGAAATACATCCAATACTTTCCATTGATTTTTGTTGCTGACATATTTCCATTGATTTCTTTGGACACAATGGCACCTGACTTCGACCATGTATGTATATATTTTTCATCTTTCAGTACTGGTCCCATTTTCTCCCAATGCAACAAATCTTTTGAAAATGCAAAACACAATCGGGCTGTTTTACCATCGTATGCTGTGTAGGTTAGTATATAACCACCATTGTCAGTTGAAACAATCCTGGGGTCTTCGATCCCTCCTTTCCATTCATATTTTAAAAGACTGTCTTGATCGGGATACAGAATGGGTTTCGGATTTTTCTTAAAATGTATGCCATCCTCACTGATCGCCATTCCCAATCTGGAAGTCCCCATGCTGTCTTGTGCTCTGTAAATCAAGTATACTTTGTTGTCCCTAATCAGTGCCGTGGGATTCAATACATTTTTTTCTTCCCAATGAATGGTTGTTTTGCTGATCGGGCAGTCAAATACCTGACCCGTATCAGGTAACATCACAGGATTAACACTGTCTGCTTTCACAAATCCATCCATGATCCAAGATTGCTTTGAACTTTCTTCTGAATTACATCCGATGAAAAGGAAAGAAAAAAATATTCCTGTAAAAATGAATGAGATTCGCATCATGATTATATTTATGATTCTTACAAATGAAAATAAGATTAATTTTTTTTCTCTCCATGATTGGCATGATGTCCTGTAAACAGCGCGCTGCTGAAGTTGTTGTCAATCAAGACAGTCTTGCACATTGTGCAAGCCAGTTGCCTGCTCGTTTTGGTTCTCATTCCTCCGCAGATAGTTCTCTTGTTTCTTCAAATCAGGCCGATCATGAAGGCATGGTATGGATTGAAGGAGGAACTTTTTTGATGGGTGCACAGGATCAGGAAGGAAGGGCAGATGAGTATCCCTCACACCAGGTAAAAGTCAAAAGTTTCTGGATGGATATAACAGAGGTGACCAATGCAGATTTTCAGCAATTTGTTGATGCAACGGGGTATATCACTACAGCAGAAAAAGCACCTGATTGGAATGAATTGAAAAAACAATTGCCTCCTGGAACACCCAAACCTCCAGACAGTTTATTGGTTGCTGCATCTTTGGTATTTGTAAAGCAGCCTGCCGGATCTGGATTGGGAGATCCCAGTATTTGGTGGACTTGGAAAAAGGGAGCCAATTGGAGACATCCACAGGGTCCTGGTTCAGACATCAAAGGCAAAGAAAAATTTCCTGTTGTACATGTATCATGGGATGACGCAATGGCATATTGCAAATGGAGCGGCAAGCGTTTGCCAACCGAAGCGGAATGGGAATTTGCTGCAAAGGCAAGAAAAGAAGCAAAATATCCATGGGGAAATCAAGATATTGAAGATCAGCGTCCCAAAGCAAATACCTGGCAGGGCAGCTTCCCGTACCAGCATGATTATTATAAAAAACTCGGTCCAACCACCGCTGAAAATCCAGCGGGTCCAAAAAGCAGCCTTGATCCGGATGAGCCAACCGTGCCAAAGAAAGTTGTGCGAGGGGGATCCTTCTTATGCAATGCCAGTTATTGCAAGGGATACAGGGTCAGTTCCAGGATGAAAACAGCCACAGATACCGGACTCGAGCATACCGGATTCAGGTGTGTGGCAGACTGAGCAAAACGCTGCATGCCCTTATTCGCATTTTATGCTATTTGATATTTATTCTTTTTTATCCTCGTATGAGGAAAAAAATTAATTTGTTAAAATGATAAATATTTATCATTTTGCTGCCTCGGTGCATTTTTAGAGTTCCCTGTAGGTATTTTAAAACGCACCGAGGGCTCTGATTAGTGGAACGTTCCGATTTTTCGGAACGTTTTTACTTTTCATACGTATGTGAATTAAATTTAATGCATTAAATATTTTTATGAACCTCAAAATAAATGCGTTTTTAAATTTTCTGGGGCTGATCATCGTGATTGCAGTGAATGCATTGGCCAATATTCTACCCATCAATGGGCTGAACACAGGGCAGATTTCCGGGTTCTATCCCAATTATTTTGTGCCAGCCGGATTTACATTTGGTATTTGGGGGATCATATATATTCTGCTCATTGGATTTGTGGTATTCTCCATTGCCATTTCCTTTGGTGCGGGTGATGCTGCGTCTGAAAAGATCATGTCATTGGTGATCATGGTAGGCTTGCTGGTATTTCTTTGCAAAATATTTCTGCGTATTCAGGATCTTGAAAGACCTTCAAAGGCATCTTATATATTTTGGTTGCAACAACCTTTTGTTGTCTATCTGGCTTGGATCTCTGTTGCCACGATTGCAAATGTCACAGCGCTCTTGGTGGGGATAGGATGGCAGGGCGGATTCCTGTCTCCTGCTGTTTGGAGCACTGCCATGATCATCATTGGATTCGCATTGGGCAACTACTTTATAATTTATTATAAAAAGTATGGCTATGCATTTGTGCTCTCTTGGGCATTTTTTGGAATTTATTCAAACCAGATCAATGCATCAAAAATGGTAGGATTTACAGCATTGTTTGCCTGCAGTGCACTTCTGGCACTATCATTGGTCAGTATGTTGTCAACGATGTTGAAGTCAAGATCATACTGAGCTGTTCAGTAATTTTTGAGTGGCTGTGAAATACTGCTGATCGATGAAATATTCAAAGCTTCTGCCATCGAATGAAGATCTTTTTCTCTCAATGATTTTATGATCTGTGAGAAAAGCGAGGCTGAGCTTTTCGTTCAATGCATTGATCGCATCGCTTCTAAGCCTTTTTTGGACGTCAATATTTTTATTGCTACAGCCAAGGATATTGTTGATTTCTGCTATCTGAGTCATTTTTTTCAATACAGAGTTTTCAAATATTAATTGCAGGAGTCCTTTTTCAATCTCGGTCAATTTTGATTTTTCGTTGATCGTCCAATCATTTTCAGCTTCCCTGTTATAATATTTCCTATTTGCCTTTCTGTGCCTGAAATAGAGATACATGTTTACAAGTAACATGATGCCAAGCAAACCTATCCATAAGAACGGAGGAGAGGCATTCTTATTTTTTTTACTTTCTTTGATTTCCCAATACACTGGTTTACTTGTTGGAATCAAATCGCTTTTATGAATGATTACTGAGTCGTATCCATGGGTAGGCGAAGCAAAATACAATGCTGAATCCAGCCAAAATGAGTATTGCCATGCAAATCGGTTCGATATTGATTTGGTCAGCACTCTCAGCAAATTGTTTTCTACATTTTCTGAAAGTTTATAATACTTATTGTTCACAAAATCTGCAAGATCATGATATGACACAACTGAACCCCAAGGAGTCATGCCAAAAAAATTTCCTTTGATAGGCTCATATTTTCCAAGCTCGCTCACTATTTTATTTTTTAAATCCAGTTTATACATTTTTTCAAGTGTAGAGCTGTCAACACTGTTCATGAGCATTTCATCATGGTATTTTCCTTGTCCATTGAAATAAAATACATGGTGAATGGTATCCAGGTAAAAAAGGGTATGATGGTCTCTTAGCCAAGGAATAGATTTGCTCAATGTCTCAGCCGTCCATTCATGGGAAGTAGGATTGTATCTTCTCAGATTTCCATTTTGATGCCAAAACCCGGTTCCGCCAAAGTTGTAAATAGTATTATCGGCTGAGAACAGAATAGACAAGAAATTATATCCTGTAAAAAATGTTGAATCTATTCTTTCCCATTTACCAAAACTTGGAGTTCCATTCCACTTGTACAATCTGCCTGTTCCAATCGGATTCAGAAAAAGTCCATTTTGATTTTTATTCAGTGAACTCAAAATTGAAGATTTCAACCGGCCCTGGGTAATTTAGTATTCTACTTACAAATGGAATTGCTTTCTCTTGGCTATGGGTTGCAACAGAAAGCAAGCCAATCAAAAATGTAAAAATTAATCTCATTCGCCGCTAATATGATAAATTTTCAATGAAAAAAAACGTGAAAAAAACATTTTTGAAATGCCTTCTTTATAAGTTAAGTATATCACTAATATATAAGTGGTTCTATGTCAATTTTTAATGAAGTTTAATTTTATTCATTTTACATACTTAATTACCAACCAATTAAAATTATTTTTTATACGTAATTGGCTTTTCTATAGCTAGTATTGCTTTAGAAAAGCCGTTTTAACCTATGTAAGCACACCCTGATTTTTAAAAACCAATATCATTGAGCAAGTATTTTTAAACCCCGTTGCAAAACGGGGTTTAATTTGCGAAAGACGGAAAAATTGGATAAAACCATACCTGGGGATAGGTTTTTAAGCCCAATTGCAAACTTGGGCTTCAAGTTCTTGCTAAATTTGCTGAACAAGCAATTATATGATCAAGACTGGAAATATTACTGTTAGCATTTACACCGAGATGACTCCCAACCCAGAAACCATGAAGTTTGTAGCCAACAAACTACTGTATCCTGGCAAAAGTGTTGATTTTCAGGATGTTGAAGCGGCAAAGCCTTCACCGCTGGCTTTGGAGCTTTTCAGTTTTCCATTTGTCAAAAGTGTTTTCATCGCGAGCAATTTTGTAACCCTTACCAAAACAGCAGAGACTGATTGGGAGGATGTAAAGCCCTCCATCCGTCAGTTTTTAAAAGATTATTTGGAGGATGGGAAATCCATCGTAAACGAAGAAGAGCTTCCAGCCTCACAATCAACCGATGGCAATATTGTTTTGTCAGAGGATGGGGATGTGGTAAAGCGCATCAAAGAATTGTTGGAGAATTATGTAAAGCCTGCTGTTGAAATGGATGGAGGTGCTATACAATTCAAGAAATTTGAAGAAGGGGTGGTTACTCTCATGCTTCAGGGAAGCTGCAGCGGTTGTCCATCATCTATGATCACATTGAAATCCGGTATCGAAGGCATGATGAAGCGCATGATTCCTGAAGTAACCGAAGTAGTTGCCGAAGCCGAGTAATCCAATCACATGATGCAGGCACTTGAAATTGTCGCCATTCTCTCAGGCATCATCTCCGTTTGGTTTTCAAGAAAAGAAAATATTTGGGTCTATCCATCCGGTTTGGTTGGAACCATATTATACGTTTACCTGAGTCTGGAAGGGGATCTGTATGGTGAGGCATCGGTCAATCTTTTTTATACCATCATGAGTGTTTATGGTTGGTACAACTGGTTGCGAAAAGACATTGCACTGCAACCCGTTGTTCACATCAGTTATTCCAATACAAAAGATTGGATCACGCAAGTCATA
>JAJTFY010000101.1 GCA_021299175.1 Chitinophagaceae bacterium | reverse complement strand
AAGCTGGTTGGTAATGATGGGGTTGTCCCTCAACGTTGGGAAGTCTACACCAAGCCTATTGAACTGGAGAAAGACCAAAAGCTAATGGCAGTTGCACAGCGGATTGGCTATGTGTCGAGCAAGATTGTAGAATAGATCAACCTAATTTGGTTTTTGCCAGGGTATTTTTCCTGAAGCCCTGATATGCTCTTGCAGGGACGATTTCAGGGCTTTGAACATCTCATTCTCTTTTGTATTGATGGGATTTTTTTCTAAAGGATCTTTTTCCAGGTCATATCCTCTGAATGGTTCAAAAGGATTGTTCTGTAAAATTTTGCTATTCCCTTTTCTTGCTGCATAATAGGGAAGCCCATTGTGTTGTCCACCTTCTCTTCTCATCCAGTAAACGGTTCTGTCTGTCTGAATGGAAGCACCTCCTTTCAACACTGGTGTAAGGTCGATGCCGTTGATCTTGTGTTCAACATTCGCTCCTCCAATGTTGGCCAGTGTTGGAAAAAAATCCATCAATAACGCCAGCTGATCTGAACTGCTTCCCGCCTTGATCCGGTCTTTCCAAACGACAATGGCGGGAACTTTTATACCGCCTTCCAGCATGTCCTGTTTTCCACCATTGAGAGTTCCATTGCTCTGCCCATGAGGGAGTGAGCCACCATTGTCTGAAGAGAAAACAATGATGGTATTATTGATCTGTCCTGATGCTTCCAATGTTGCCATCAGTTTACCAATCGAGGCATCAAGGTGTTCAACCAGGGCAATATTTTTAGCCCTTAATTCAGTCGCATCAGGCTCACGTTGTTTTACTTTTTCAAGGAATGCTGCCGGAGGTTGAATCGGAAAATGCGGTGCATTGTATGCCAGGTACAAAAAGAAAGGTGATGTTGATTTGCTTTTTTCAACCACATAATCCATCGCCCATGCGGTAAACAGATCTGTGGCATGACCTGTTGGATCAATCTCTTTTTCATTCAACCGCATCCAGTTCACTCCATCCCTGCGGTGGGTATAATAGTCATCCATCATGTCTCCCAAAAATCCCTTGAAATGGTCAAACCCTTTGCTGTTGGGGATATTGGGCTTTTCAAACCCAAGGTGCCATTTGCCAATGATGGCTGTCTGGTAGCCTGATTTTTTTAGTACAGCTGGCAAGAGGATGGCATCTTCTTTCAAATAACCCCAGGAATCTTTTTCCTGTTGCCTGATGACGCCCGGCACTCCAACCAGGTCAGGGTATTTGCCGGTAAGCAAGGCAGCCCTGCTGGGAGAGCAAACGGTTGAATTGGCATAGCAGTTTTTCAGAAAAATCCCTTTTGCTGCCAGGGCATCGATATGAGGAGTCCTAACATCCTTACCGCCAGTGAATGAGAGATCTGCATAACCCAAATCATCGGCAAGAATGAAAATGATATTAGGCTTTTTCCCGCTACCGGATTGTGAAAATCCATTGAATGGCAACAGCCAAAAAAGATGAAAAAAAAGAACCAGGCATGACTTCATGGAATAAATATAACCAATTCCATTTTCTCTTTCAAACCCCAATGATCAGATGTTATCCTTCACAAAATCAGTGCAGTATTGTTTGATCATCTCCCTGACTTTTTTGAACTGATCCATGATTTCCTCTTCTGTGCCTGTTGCTTTAGCAGGGTCAGGAAAATTGTAGTGGAACATTTTTGCACCTGTAGGAAAGTAGGGGCAACGCTCTTTTGCATTGTCACAGACCGTGATCACAAAGTCCATGTCAATGTCTTGGTACTCCAATACATTGTTGGAGGTATTGTTTGAAATATCAATGCCATCTTCTTTCATGATGGCGATGGCCCTGGGATTCACGCCATGGGTTTCAACACCTGCGGAATAGACAATGGCTTTTCCCGCAGTTAGGGATTCAAGGTATCCATGGGCGAGTTGACTTCTGCAACTGTTACCGGTGCACAATACGAGTATTTTTTTCATAACGATGTTATTTGTTTAGCAGCAGCCTCCTCCAGGCGTGCATTGTTTGTTTTCAATTGGTTTTTGTGCAAAGACAGTGATGCTGAAAATGCCGATTCCTCCTTCGCGAAATGATTCAATCTCAGCGGCACTCAGGTGATTTACGAGAATATCATCAGGAATATAGATGGGCTTTTCCTTTTGGATGATGATGTTTTCAAAACCGTTGGCATGGATCAGTTCTAGGTAGACTTGTTTCTGTATCGCTCCGGATACGCACCCAGCATACATCTCAGCTGTTTCTTTCAGTGCATTGGGCAAAGCACCCACCAGCACTACATCAGAGATGCTGAAATGACCGCCGGGTTTCAATACCCTGTAAATTTCCTGAAACACAGCATGTTTGTTCGGAACCAGGTTCAGCACACAATTGCTTACCACTACATCAGCCACATTCGATGTAATGGGCATCTGTTCAATATCGCCTTGCCTGAATTCAACATTGTTGAATCCGCGCGCCTCTGCATTTTTCCTCGCTTTCTCAATCATGGCGGTGGTGAAATCAATGCCAATCACTTTTCCTGTGGCACCCGTTTCATGGCGTGCAACAAAACAATCATTTCCTGCGCCGCTTCCAAGATCAACTACGAGATCACCTTCCTTGATTCTGGCAAACTGTGTCGGCAGTCCGCATCCAAGTCCCAAATCTGCATCAGCATTGTAGCCTTCAAGTGTTGAATAATCTTCAGACATGATATTGTACACTTCAGTGCTGCAGCCACCTGCACCACAACAAGACGACATATTGGTCTCCTTGTCTTGCAAAGCGATTTCGCTGTATTTCTGTCTGACAATTTCTTTTAATTCTGCTTCGGTTTTCATTTTATATTTTTTAGCGGTGATGGATTCAACAGCATTTTAGTGATGGCATGGCTGATTGTTCAAAAAGCTTGTTCAACATGTTTCTCGCTTTTTCCCATTCCACTGCATCAATGCAATAACAGACCGATGTGCCTTCAATTTCACCTTTGATCAGCCCCGCTTCTTTCAACGCTTTCAGGTGCTGGGAAACAGTCGATTGGGAAAGCGGGATTTCATCCACGATGTCACCACAAACACAGGCCTGGGATTTAACCAGCAGGTTCAGGATGGCAATTCTTGCAGGATGTGCAATGGCCTTGGCATATTTAGCCAGTGTATTTTCATCCGTATCAAATGCATGATTTTTGTTGGCGCCCATATTAATCGCAATATTACGATTAAATGATGGATTTACCAAAATTCCTTATTTGTCATGACTGGTCTATCATCTTTTTTGAAATCAAATGCTTATTGAAATTTTGCTATCTTCAGGGGCATCTCCAAAACCAATCGTTAATAAAATTCCATGCACAAATCAACACTATTTCTTGCCTTCCTGATGTTCATGACAAGCATTACTGTTGCCCAGACCAATGATCTTGCTGTCATCAGGCAAAGGGTGATTGCAGAACTGTTTACCAATACTGTTGCCGATAATCAGGTGGAAACCATTCTTGCTAAAATGAGAGAGGATGGTAGCTTTCCGGGGATAGATTATGCTGACCTCAGCACGACTGCAGGGTTTCCACAACAGCGGCATATCGGTGATTTGCTTTACCTGGCCCGTGTTTACCAATCTAAAACTTCCAAATACTATCATTCAAAACAATTGATGGAGACCATCGAAAAAGGCCTGCGGTATTGGGCAAAGAATGATTATGTGGGAGACAACTGGCATGACAGCCAGATCACGGTTCCTACAATTTTGATCAATCTGATGCTGGTGATGGGAAATGAACTTCCGAATGACCTTGTTGAAAAGCTTCAGCCCATCATCGGAAGGGCCAACATGAGTGCATCTGGTGCGCGTCCGAGCGGCGACAGGATTGTTATTGCCGGCATCCTGGCCAAAAACATGCTGTTCAGGGAAAATTTTGCGGAATTTGAAAAAGTGATCAAAATCATTGAAGGCGAGATCAAGTTTTCAACAGGAGAGAGAGGGATACAACATGATTATAGTTTTCACCATCGTCCTGACAGGGTAAACAATACAACCTCTTATGGATATGGTAAATATGCGAATGCATTTGGCGAATGGCTGGTATATGTGAACGGAACCAAATACCAGTTTTCAAAAGCGAAGATCAACCAGCTGGTGGATTATTATATCGATGGCATCACCAAGCAATTGGTTTATGGCATTTACGAGGATGTAAGTGTAAAGAACAGGGATATCACCAGCAAGAACAATTTTCAACCCCGTGGTACATTGGAAATTGAACGGCTGCTGGTGGGTACTGATTACCGCAAAGCGGAACTGGAAGAACTGATCCGCCTGAGAAAAGGAACGGCAAAGCCATCAAAATCTTTTGCGAAATTCTTCTGGCAGACAGAGCATTTTGTTTTCCAGCGTCCGAATTTTTATACCACGGTAAGGATGTTTTCCACCAGGAACGCGAACATGGAAATGCCTTACAATGGTCCGGGTAAACCCACGCATCACCGTGCTGATGGCACCAATTATCTTGTATTGAAAGGCAATGAATACCATAATATCTGGCCTGTGTATGACTGGCAAAAAGTTTCAGGTACCACGGTATTGCAGAAGCCCAAGTTGCATGGTCCAGAAGATATTCAAAAGAAAGGACTCACACGATTTGTCGGGGCAGTAAACGATGACTTGTATGGCGCTGTGGCATTTGATTTCAAGAGCCCGCATGATATGGTGGAGGCCAAAAAATCATGGTTCTTTTTTGATGAGGAATATGTTTGCCTCGGAACCGACATCCGGTCTGAAAGCAAATTGTCTGTGGCCACAACCATCAATCAGGTTTTGCTGAAAGGCGATGTTGCCATCATGCAGGATGGGAACAAATCAGTACTTCCCAGCGGCAACCGCGTAGCAGAAAAAGTAAAGTGGATTTACCATGACAGGATCGGATATATTTTTCCTGAGCCAACAAAAATCAATGTATCCAACCAAAACGAAACGGGCACCTGGGCTTCCATCACCGATCAAAAAAACATCAGCAAGGAACCAGTGAATGAACAGGTGTTTAAACTCTGGTTTGACCATGGTGGGCGTCCAACAAAAGCAGGCTATCAATACATTGTTGTTCCGGATGTAGACCAGAACAAGCTGATGGAAACCAGTCAAAACAACCGCTCCATCAAGATCCTGTCCAATACGGATTCTGTTCAAGCTGTGTTGCATGGCAAACTCAATATGCTTCAGGCCGCTTTTTACCAAGCGGCTGAATTGAAAGTAACACCAACTTTTTCCTTGAAAATGGACAGCCAGGGGATGGCTATGGTTAAGATGGATGGCAGCCGCATCAAGACCATCAGTGTTGCTGATCCATCAAGGCAATTGAGCCGGATGTCCATCACTGTCTCCGGCATTTATGCTGTAAAAAAGGAGGGCCTTGTTTGTCTGCCCAACAACCAGTTGCAACAAACCATACTGCTCATCAACCTTCCACAAGGGGTGTATGCCGGTAAATCAGTCAATCTTCAATTTTAATTTCAAGTAAAACATAACATGAACTATCAGGCAAATCCATCCAGGTACCAGCAAATGCTCTACCGCCGTTGTGGAAACAGCGGCCTTCAGCTACCCGCCATTTCATTGGGACTCTGGCAAAATTTTGGACATGTCGATCTTCGTTCAACGTTTGAACAGGTTCTCCATACTGCATTTGATCTGGGCATCACCCATTTTGACCTGGCCAACAATTATGGTCCACCTCCGGGCAGTGCTGAGTCCAATTTCGGAGACATCATGCAGGGTGATTTTGGCAAGTACCGTGATGAGATGATTATTTCCACCAAGGCCGGATACACCATGTGGGACGGGCCTTATGGCGATTGGGGAAGCAAAAAATATTTGGTGGCCAGTCTGCACCAAAGCCTCAAAAGAATGAAGTTGGACTATGTTGATATTTTCTATCATCACCGTCCGGATCCAAGTACCCCTTTGGAAGAAACCATGACAGCACTGGACCTGATCGTAAGACAAGG
>JAJTFY010000100.1 GCA_021299175.1 Chitinophagaceae bacterium | reverse complement strand
ATAAACTCCCAATGCATCATCACGGGAACAAAATCACTACCACCCTCAATTGGTTTGAGCACAGGCCAAAAAGGATAGTCAAACCCACTGGCATGGGGTTGATCAAGGTTCAATTGAAGCTCCTTGATTTTTTTTGCCTTATTTTTTAGCTTGATATGTTCTGCCCGATTTACGTCGATGCCGTTATGAAAACACATGCCCGCAAATTATGAAATGGTAGCCCCCATGTCAAAATATTCTCAAAATCGCCCTATAAACCTTATTTTTGTTGCTCTCAAAAGACAATAATGGAATACAATACCAATCGAAGTCACCTTGTGATGAGGGAGTACGGTAGGCATGTGCAGCAGATGGTGGGTCATATCCTTTCCATCGAAGACAAGGAAAGAAGACTAAGAAATGCACAGGCCGTCATAGAATTGATGGGTTTCATCAATCCACAACTCAAGAATATTGAGGATTACAGGCACAAGCTCTGGGACCATCTTTTTTTGATTTCAGATTTCAAACTGGAAGTGGAAAGTCCCTATCCGATTCCTACGCGGGAGTCGCTGATGGCAAAGCCTGCACCATTGCCTTATCCAAAAAGGCATCCGAAATACTATCACCTTGGAAAACACCTTGAACTGGTGATTGCCAAGGCAATGGCTGAAGAAAATGAGGAAAAACGTTCTGGTTTCTCCCATATCATTGCCTACTACATGAAGCTTGCCTACAATACATGGCACAAAGAATTGATCCCTGATGAAAGCATCCGGAGTGAGCTGAATTCCATCACAAAAGGACAGCTTGAATTTACCAGCACACCATTTGTAAGGGCTTACAGAGAACAGGATGACCGGTTCCAGAAACGCGGCAAAGGTGGTGGTTTCCAACAACGCAATCGCCCCATTGGTGGTGGGAATGCTGTTGGCGGTGGGAAAAACAGGCCCCCTCAGAAATTCGGGAAAAAGCGTTTCAAGTAAGGGCCCAAAGTCATCTTGACTTTCATGAAAGCTTTTGAAGATCCAGACACCATGCGTGAAACAGAACAGCACAAAATCATCATCCTTACTGCACCATCAGGCGCAGGCAAAACAACCATCAAGACCAGACTGCTTGCGGGCATGGCCGACCAGCTCTCTTTCAGTGTCTCTGCGACGACTAGAAAGATTCGCGGTGGTGAGACCGATGGGGTTGACTATATATTCATTTCAGAGGAGTTATTTAAAGAAAAAATCGACAGGGATCAGTTTGTTGAATGGCAGATGGTTTACCCTGGAATGTACTATGGCACTACCGTTGATGAAATGAAGAGAATCTGGAGTGAAGGCAAAACACCTTTATTGGATATTGATGTAAAAGGCGCTTTGAATGTAAAAAAAATGTTTGGCGAACAGGTCTTGACCATCTTCATCGAACCACCTTCCATTGAGATCCTGCAACAAAGATTGATGAGCAGAGGAACGGAATCAGCAGAGCATATTCAAACAAGAATCAACAAGGCCAAAGAAGAAATGGAATACAGGAATAGCTTTGACAAGGTAATCATGAACGATGAACTTGATAGGGCTACCAAAGAGGTGAAGGAGATCATCACCAAATTTCTTGGCTAGCAACCAGGAATGCGCATTCCTAAATCATCACTATGGGAACTCTTTTATTGTCTGGTATTTTGATTGCTTTCTTACTGGCAGGTTTTTTTGCCGGAGTAGAAGTTGGTTTCGTGTCGCTGAACAGATTATCGATAGAATTGCGCAAAAAACAACGTTCCAAAAGTGCTCATACCCTTTCCGCCTACCTGGATGAGCCTGCCAAGTTCATCAGTGCCATGATCGTGGGCATCATCATCACCCTTGTCATCTATGGCCTGTTGGTGGATGAATTCCTGACCCCACTTTGGAAAACAACAGAGAGCTATCTGCCACAAGATTTTGTGCCCTATTTTCTCTACATCAGGATCCTTTTTGACCTGGTGGTTTCAACGGGGGCCTTCATGATTTACTTCTTTTTTTGCCGTGCGATTTTCAGGTCAAAGGCAGATACCTTGATGTTTTTTCTTGCGCCCCTGCTGCGTTTCTTCTACAACATCTTCTACCCCATCGCCAACTATTTTGTATCCCTATCTGAATGGATCCTGAAGAACCTTGTGAATATACACATCAGGAAAAACAAGAATAATTTTACGCGGCTGGAACTGGAAAACTTCATTCAGCAAAGGGATGAGAAGGAATTTGAAAGCCAAGAAATGAACAAGGAACTGTTCGAAGCCGCCCTGACTTTACCCTATGTAAAGATTCGCCAGTGCCTTGTGCCAAGAAAAGAAATCGAGGCGATCAGTGTGAATGAATCCATTGAAAAATTGAAAAGCAGGTTCATCGATACCAACCTCAGCAAGCTGGTGGTCTATGAAAAAAATATTGACAATATTGTTGGGTATGTGCACCAGATCTCATTGTTCAAAAATCCTGAGAATATTCAATCTATCATGCTTCCCATTCCTGCAGTGCCAGAAAGCATGACAGCTACCGACCTCATGAACCTGCTCATCAAAGAGCGAAAAAGCATGGCCTGGGTGGTGGACGAATTTGGAGGAACTTCAGGCATCATCACCATGGAGGACCTGCTGGAAGAATTGTTTGGTGAAATCAAAGACGAGTATGATTTTGAGGAACTGACGGAACGAG
Organism: Chitinophagaceae bacterium; assembly: GCA_021299175.1. Lineage (GTDB taxonomy): Bacteria > Bacteroidota > Bacteroidia > Chitinophagales > Chitinophagaceae > Pollutibacter. Next base: position 3,341 of record JAJTFY010000100.1, on the reverse strand, counting down.
AGGTGGATCAGGATGAATATGAGTTCTCCGGAAGGCTTGAAATTGAACCCCTCAATGAAAAATACCACCTTGGTCTGGAGATGAACCTATCAGAAACCGTTTCCGGATATATTATCCACCACAATGAATCCATCCCAAAACAAAAAGAGAAGATCATAATCGGTAAATTCGAATTTGAAATACTAGAAGTGACAGATACCAGGATCGAGCTTGTTAAAATGAAAAAAGCACTGTAAACAACGTGGGTGATATTCAATTTTTGGCTGCCATCAACACCTCACTGATCGGACATCTTCATCCGTTATTGGTTCATCTTCCTATTGGTATTTTTTCATTTGCCTTTGTAATCAGCCTATTCGGTGCTGAAAAGAGAAAACAGTTTGATGCCGCATTGTCATACGCCTTGCTGAGTGGTGCCGTTTCCTCACTGCTTGCCTGTATTGCCGGCTATTTGCTTGCAGGATCGGGTGAATACGATGTTGATCTGGTCCAAAAGCACCAGTGGACGGGCATTGCAACTTGTGCGCTTGGATTCCTCGCCTATTTCATTGCCAACTACAGGCGACCGTTGGTATGGATTACCTGCATTGTGATGGCAGTAGCCGGACATTTGGGCGGAACCCTGACCCATGGTGAAGATTATTTTTTCGGTCTTGCTGATGAAGAAACAACTTTTGTTGAGAAGGTTTTAGATTCAACAGTAAAAATTGCAACTGAAGCGCCTAAAGCAGATTCAATCACTGAAAAAGCCGAAGCCCCACGTGAAATCTCACTCTACCAAGACCAGGTGGTGGGCATCCTACAAAGCAAATGTTATACCTGCCATTCAAAAATCAAAAAGAAGGGAGGATTGAGGCTTGATTCAGAGGAGTTCATCAAACAAGGTGGTAAGAATGGCGCTGTGCTGACGGCGGGAGATGCAGACAACAGCAAGCTTTATACCCATTTGCTCTTGCCTTTGGAGGATGAAGACCATATGCCGCCCAAGGGTAAAAAACAACTGAGTGCGGCAGAGATTGCCACCATACATCGTTGGGTCAAGATGGCTGATCCGTTCGCCAAGACAACGGTTTCAACAACTGCTGTCAAGATCACTGAATCAGTTCCTCAAGCAGTGGAGCCTCCGGCACCTGTTGAAAAACCCGTAGCAATTATCCCCACAAAAACAATCAGCATAAAACCTGCTGATCCAGACAACATTGATGCCATCAAAAAATTAAATGTGGTTGTGACCCCCATTCAATCAGGTTCCAATGGGCTTTCACTGAATTTTGTGAACCTGAAAAATTTCAACAGCAAGATGCTGGATCAGGCCTTTGTATTGAAAGAACAGGTTGTGAAATTAAAACTTACCAACCAGGCGGTGACTGACCAGGACCTGCAAAAGATAAGGCAGTTCAACAACCTGCGCCAGCTTCAATTGGAAAAAACAAAGGTGACTGATGAAGGGATGGATCAAATCAAATCAATGCAGTCATTGGAACAACTGAACCTTTATGGTACCGCCATTTCTGATAAAGGATTGGAAAAACTTACTGGCTGCAAGAACCTCAAAACCCTGTTTTTGTGGAAGACCAATGCAACAGCAGAGGGTATTGCAAAACTCAAACAGGCATTGCCTAACCTGACCATCGAAGCAGGTGGATTCTCATTCAAAAAACCTGATTCAACAAAAAAATGATATGATGCTCAAGTATATCATCCCATTGGTTCCAAGCCTGTTCATTCTTGCACCGGAGCAAAATGATGTACCCAAGCTGCCTGCAGACGTAGCTGCCGAATACAGGAAGATCAACACACCAATGGATTACAACCAGCATGTGAAGCCCATCCTCTCTGATAAATGCTTTGCCTGCCATGGACCTGACAAGGCCAAACAAAAAGCTGGTCTGCGTTTGGACCAATCCACAGCAGCCTATGCGATGCTGCCTGAGAGCCCCGGAAAGGTAGCCATCGCTCCTGGAAAGCTGGCAAAAAGCGAAGTATTTCACAGGATCATATCAGCGGATCCCGAATATAAAATGCCCACTCCTCAATCCCACCTTGACCTTTCTGCCAAGGAAAAGGCCTACCTGATCAAGTGGATTGAAGAAGGTGCTGTATACCAGCCCCATTGGGCTTTTGTGAAGCCGACCAAAAAACCTGTTCCCGATATTCCTGCATCATTGAATGGTGTGAACCCTATTGACCATTTTGTTTTTGCTCAACTTTTACAGAACAATCTTCAGCCTTCAAAACAGGCAACAAAAGAATTGCTCCTGCGCAGGGTCAGCATGGACCTGACCGGGCTTCCGCCAACGTTGGAGGAAATTGATGCCTTCGTGCAAGACAATTCACCCAATGCCTACGAAAAGCAGGTGGATCGCTTGTTGCAGTCAAAGCATTATGGCGAGAGAATGGCCGCCGACTGGCTGGACCTTGCAAGGTTTGCAGATACCCATGGCTATACTGTTGACCGGCTGCGCGACATGTCTCCCTACAGGGATTGGGTCATCAAGGCCTTCAACATCAACATGCCTTACAATACGTTCATCCACCAACAATTGGCTGGAGACCTGTTGCCCAACCCAACGCGTGACATGTTGATTGCCACTGCCTTCAACAGGAACCACCAACAGAACATGGAAGGCGGAATCGTTGAACTGGAATACCAGACTGAATATGTGATGGACCGCACCAATACCATGGGAGATGCCTTCATGGCCCTTTCTGTTGGATGCGCCCGTTGCCATGATCACAAGTATGATCCTGTTTCGCAGAAGAACTATTACGAGATGTTCAGCTTTTTCAACAATGTGGCCGAAGCAGGACAAATCGCATGGAATGATGATTTGCCAACGCCTACCTTGTTGTTGCCCACTGAGCAGCAGGAGCAAATTATTCTTGCCGTGAAAGGAAAAATTATTGAAGCAGAAAAGCAAACATCCCTGCAAAAAGCCAATGCTGTTGAAGGTTTCAACAATTGGATCAACAACGGGTCCTACCAGGCGCTTGCCAATGAAATCATCCCCCAAAAAGGATTGAATGCATTTTTTGAACTGGACGGCAATCTGGTCAATAAAATGGATACTGCACAGAAAGGGGAAATGAAGCATGAAGCGGGTGCAGGAGGAGACAAACCTGTATTCAGCTCCGGACGCGGTGCACAGGTGATTGCACTCAATGGGGATGTATACCTGGACCTCAGCCCCAACGGGGTTTTCGGCAGTGCAGAATCTTTCACGATCGGGATGTGGGTTTGGATTCCAAAAGACATGAAAGAAGGGGTGATCTTCCACAAAAATGAAGGAGAGCGCTTGTACAATTTCAAGGGCTTCCATGTTTATCTCAAGAACAATCGC